>CAZOEX010000013.1:0-20760 GCA_964578925.1 uncultured Gemmatimonadota bacterium
CCCCCGCCTCGACCGGCGCGTCCAGCAACACCTGCTGCCCCGACACTGGCGAGGCACACAGGACGAGGACGCCGAGGATCAACGCCGCGACGCCGCGCAGGCGCACTCCGATCCGCGGGCACAGCGGTCGGCGCCGGCGAGAACGACTGGGGGCGTGTCGAAAGATCAGGTCAACCTCCCCCGAGCACGCCCTCAAAGCGCTCGAGGGCTTCGTTAGCGGCAGATTGGACCGCCTGGCCTGCCGCGTCACTGGCGGCAGCCTTCGCCTGCTCGAGCAGGTCGGGGCTCTGAAGGATGTCGGACGGGACCGCGGCGAACACGTAGTCGTCGTTCACCTTGGCGCTCCAGTCGGTCGCGATGCGGTCTCCGGTCTTCCGGTAGACGATCAGCCGGTAGGCGTAGCCGTTCTGATCTCGATCCATGAACAGAGTCCGCGAGACGAGCGGCTGGCCGGCCGCGGGCGACACCGGGATGTTCTCGACAAAGGCCTCGCCGAATTTCCTGTACGCGACCTGGACGTTGATCCGGGCGACGTCCGACGCTTCCATCTCCGCCAGATCGCCTTCGACCTCGATCGTGCGGGACGTCACCGGGGGTGTCAGCGTCACGGCCGGTGTGCTTGCGCGTTCCCACTGCTCAGACGCCGGATACACGTGGCCGCCGCCGTAACTCCACTGGGTCATGTACTCGAAAGAGTCGTCGCCGGACGGGTCCTCGCCGAAGACGAACTCCGCGAACAACCCGTTTTCCGCGATGTAGTCCGCGTCGATCACCGCGGCGTCCTCGAAGTCCCCGGCCTCCGGGCGCTCCTTCTTGATCTTGACCGTCACGTAGTTGATCGCCGAGGCTCGCTGGTTCGGATCGGTGCTCGGAGGGCTGAACAGATCCTGCGGGGCATCGAAGTCGAGCCGGAACCGGACGACCTGATTCTGGAAGAAAGGATCGTTCAAGTAGACGTCCGCCAGCGCCTCGGGGTAGTTCGCGGCCACGTCGTCGTACCACGACTTGACGTTCTGGACTACGGTGAACGGCCGCTCGTAGGCGAGGTGGTAATTGAGACGAAAAGTGTCCTTTCTCACCAAGTTCTTGGTGGAATTGAATGACTTCGACACGTAGTAGCGCATGCGGTTTCTCTCGACCTCGAGTTCCTCCGTCATCGTCTCGTCGGCGGAACGAAGCTGGGCCATCTCCTCGGCTGGAATGGGGCTCGCGAAGGCGTCCAGGAAGTACTGGAAAAACGCCTCCCGCACGGGGTTGAGGCGTTCGTCCGCTACGTTTTCGCGAAAGTCGAGCTCGATGACCTTGGTTTCTTCGAGGAAGGTGTAGTACTCGCGAATTTCCTCGTCCGAACGGTACTTGCGCTGAACCTCTACGGCCTTCAGGTCTGGGTAGCACTTTTTCGGATGGAAGAACTCCTTCCAGTCGCTGCAGTCGCTATCCCCGCTCTTGTCCCGCTTGAAGACAGTATCGGTTTGTGCCTTCCTCCTGTTCCACTCCCGGCTAAGAGATGCGCTGTCTTCCACCAAGCGATCCCAGTGCATGATGATCTGGCCCTCGCCGGCGGGCACACGTGAGGTGAAGGCGAGGTCGAGCTCCAGCGAGAGATCCGCGATCGGCATGTCGCGCTCGAATGGAGCGGCGAGAAGCTGGGCTCCGTTGGCGTTCATGTCGGCGGCGACGGCGATCCTGTTGCCCGGCAGCACGGGAGCCTTGCCGGAAGAGATGAGGCTGCGGGTCATCGCGTCGCTCGTGAGCGTCGCGGAGATGACGCGGAACGTCTCGCTTTCGCCGTCGCTCGTGACGCGTGCCGCGCCACGGATCGTACCGCAGGTGACCGTGCTGTTTCCCTTCGGCGGTCGGACACCGAAGACGCGCGAGAAGATTCCTCCGCCAGCCCTGCGAGCCGGTCGGTTCGTCGTCGGTCTCGCGCCCGACCGGCACAGCCGCTCGAGCTGTGTCTGGGCCTCGTTGAGCTGGGCCTTCGTCAGTCCCCACTGCATCAAGAAGTGGAGCACCCCCCCCTGCAGGTCTCCGGTCTCGGTCCGGTAGTTCATCAGAAGGAACTGCGGCCGGCCGTCGGGCGTCCTCGAGAGTCGCAGGCCCGTCGGCAGGTAATAGTAATCGATCCTCGTGGACTGGTCGCCGATTCCCTTCGCCGCACCCAGGAGCACGACGTTCGTGCCGTCCTCGAGCACGAGGTCGACGCGGTTCTCCTCGTCGAGGGCCACCTGGGCAGCGAGCGGCGGCGAAGCCGCGCTCGTGGCGACGAGAGCCAAGAGGCCGGCGGCGAGTCCGATTCGTATTTCCTTCAGCATGGTGGTTCTCCTGGAGTTGATGCGGTTGCGGTCTAGTCGGTCTCTCGGATGAATCGCGAGGGTCTCGGGCTCATGGCTTCTCGTCCGGCAGCTCGTCGATGAAGATCAAGCCGTCGTCGTCGGAGCCCGTGGCTGTCAGGTCGTCACGCCCCGCCACGTGCCAGGTGATCTCGTAGTCGTAGGTGAACGCATCCCGCGGCAGGGTGAGCTCGATGCTCTCGTCCTCCAGCGGTCTGTCCAGGCGGATGATCCGCTGCTGTCCACGGCTCTCCCCGAAGAAGGGATAGGAGACCTCGACGACCACTGCCCGGATGTCCTGGGCGCGCAGTGTCTCAGCGTTCCCGATGAGCTGCACGACGCGGCGCTCGTACGGCACGTAGAGGTTGATCATCGTATCGTCGCTCTCGACCCACCCGGTGTCGTAGTTGCCACCGTCGCGGAAGCTCCAGTGGGTTCGGTACTGGTACGTCAGCCAGCGATCGCGGTCCTCGTCGCCGCTCCAACCATACACCATGCGCAGGTCGGGGAGGGAGCCGGAGAACGAGCGGCCGTCCAGCACGATCTCACGCAGCGTCTGCGATCCGTCCTCGTGCTCTTTCTTCAGCGTCACGCTCACGCTGTTGACGTAGCGGTCGAACTCGGGGAGCAGGGCGCCGTCCACGCCCACGCGGATTTCGCGCTGCTGGAAGGCGGGATCCGCGAGGTTGACTCTGGAAAAGATCGCTTCGTCGTCGCCCCATTCTTCCCATACATTGCCGACGTTGAAGGCGATCGTGGCGTGCCGGTCCAGGGCCGCCTGGTGGTTGAAGCTGAGCACCGTATGGCCTGTGTCTCGGAGGGTGCGGGCTTTGTAGCCGACGCCGAACCCGAAGCCGGTCGTCTCCCGCGCCATGTCGGAGAGGTTCTCGGGGTTGGCGAGGTTCGAGAGGGCGTCGAGCAGACCGCCCTGCTCGCTCTCGGGCACCTCCATCGGCTGCACCGGCTCGAACATCAGCTCGAGAAGCCGATCGTAAACCGTGTTGAGCAGGGTCTCCATCGCCTCGTTGCTCCCGCTGGACGTGAGCTGGATGGCGTTCTCGCGACGGAGCTTGTCGAACATCACTTCGACATCCGCCCCCACCCAGTAGACCGATCCGCCGGCGCTGAAGTCGTGATGCTGCCGCACCTTGCTCCAGTCGACCACGAGCTCGGCATCAAACGCGGGCGCGAGTCCGATGAAGGTCATGTCGAACACGAGCGAGACATCGGGCGTGGCCGTCTGCAGGCTCTCGAGCAGCAGCATGGAGCGCTCCGGATCGAGCTCGAACGAGAGCGCGATCCGGTTGCCTTCGAGAACGGGGGCGCGGCCGCTGGTCAGGATGGCACGGCGTGTGGCCCGGCCGTCCTCTCCGAGCAAAGCCGATACGAGGCTGAAGTTACCCGACTGGAAGAGGATAGGGCCCTGCAATGCGGCTTCCGGGTTGTCTGTGACCCGCGGCAGCTCGCGCTCCACGCGGCGCCTGCGATCTTCCGATAGCCCGTACGACACGAGGAACGTGAGGATGCCACCGCCACCGGCGTCCGTGAGCGTCGCATTCGCATCCGCTGTCGCTTCGTTGACGACGTACTGCAGGAAGGAGAACTGCGGTCGCCCCTCGTCGTCGGTCGCGAGCGTGGCCCGGTCCGGGATGTAGAGATAGTTGAGCGTGTCGGAGGCGAGCGGGAAGCACCACACGTCCGCGACCCGGACACCCCGCTCGAGCAAGACGTTCTGTGCCTCGGCGTCGGCCGGCGCGACGGCCAGGAAGATTACCGTCGCGAGGGTACCCGTGAGAGCGTAACGCCGCACGGCGTTCCAGTTCCGGCCGAACCGCAGCAGGGAGCTCACCGGCTCGGTCTCTCGAGCCGCAGGTAATTGGATTCGAGCAGCGCCAGATCGTCGGAGACGGGCCCGCCGTCTAGATACCAGTCGACCTGGTAGGCGACATCCTCTCCGGGATCATGGTAGATCACGACTGTCTTGCTCGGATCGGGCTCGTCGACCCGAAGCTGGATCTCACGCTGCTTGCCCGCCTTCCCCGCGAGGATCGTGGCAAACCGCACGGAGACCGAATTGACACCGTATCGTTCGAACGCATCGCGATCGGCGTCGACCTGGATCGTGCGCTTCTCCAGTGGCGGTCTGAGCGACACGGCAGCGGTGGTGCCCTGAATCCATCCGCCATCCTCCGGTTGCGTAAGGGTAGGCCCGCCACGCAGGCTCCACTGGGCCCTGTATTCGAAGTCCGTCCAGTCCTCCTCCGTCTCCCCGAGACGGGGGAAAGAGACCTCCTGAATCGTCCTGCCGGCCTCGACGTCATCGAGCGAGAAGACAATGTCTTTCGTGACGGCAGGATTATCCTCGTAGGACTTGCGCACGGTGACGGAGGCGAAGTTCACGAGGTCGGAGAACGCGTCGACGAAATCGCCGTCGACCTGGAAATGTACGTCGCGGAACTGGAAGGCCGGATCGTCGAGGTTCACGATGCGGAAGTACCTGGGGTCCGCTTCCAGCGCATCGTACAGGCCGCCCAGGTTGCCCGATGCGTCCACCGGCACCTTGATCGTCGTGCTGCGGCTGAGGACGATGGAGAAGTGGTTCTTCCGGATGTCCTCCCGTTCCTTGAGCACGTAGAGATCGTCTGTCGCGTATTGTCGGTTGCGTCCACCGAACACCTTGGCGAGCCAACCCTCCGTCGTCTTCCCCTGAATGTCCTCGTAGGCAACGGCCTGCTCGCGGGGCGGCTCCTGCACCCAGCCGGTCGTTGCGTCGAACATCAGCTCGACGAGCTGGTCGAGGGTCGTCGTCAGAATACCATCCATTCGGCCGGCATCGATGTCGAGAGCTTCCGTCCGGTCGAGCACCGTGACCTCGATGCTGCCGTCGCGGACCATCGAGTCCACGACGGCGGCGACGTATTCGCGGCTGTACATGCCGGGATCGACGGAACGGCGCCCGGTCGCGATCCCCGTCGCGATTGCCGCGCCGCCAGGCCCTGCCGCCGCTGCGCCAACCGCTGCCGCCGCCGCTGCGCCGGCCGGAGATGCGCCCTGGCGGGCGATGCGACCGCCTTCTTCCGGCATGCCCTGGACGTTCCGCACGGAGTCAAAGTGCGTGTAGATCGCGTCGATATTGGCGTCTACCCGAGCATTGTAGCCCTCGACCACAGCTTCGTAGTAGGCATGTACGGAGACCGACACGTCGGACGTGGGACCGGTGAGAGAGTTCCACAGCAGCGTGGCGCCTTCGGGCTCCAGCATTGCCGCGACGACGGCCCGCGAGCCAGGCGTCAGGGGAGCCCGGCCGGAAGTCAGCACGGTGCGTGCCATGCCGCCCTCCTCCTCGCGGAGGACGGACGAAATGACCTCGAACGATCCCAGATCGTCCTCGCCGTCCCCGGTGGCCGCCAGCATCGGCACCGGACCGACGACTCTTGCCGCTGCGCCCACCTCCTCCTGCAGCGCGGCCTCGAGGGAATCGACCATATCGGAGGGCAGGTCGAATTCAAACAGGGCATGCAAGAGGCCGCCACTCGACTCGCCGTCGCTCCCCACGTACTTGAGAGCGAGCAGCTCGAAGGTACCGTCGTCCTTGCGGGCGAGACGCGGGAAGCGCGGCACGTAGTAGTAGGCCAAACTGTCCTGTGAATCCTGGAGGAGCTGGACGCCCCGCACCATCCGCCGGCCGTGGTCGTAGTGGACCTGGGCGAGGAGCTCGGGGGGCGGCACGAGGATCGCAGTCAGTGCCGCGGCGGCTGTGAGCACGGTCATTCGTGCCGTGCGAGCGGTCTTCATGGGCATGTGAACGTTCCTCTCATGGACATTCCTCGCTTCCGGAGCGATTCATCGGGCGGCATCGCGTCTGGGGCTTCCCGGCATCGGCGGAATCGGCAACCGTGGAGTAGGTTTCCGACTCCGCCATCTCGTCGAGCCGCTCACGCGAGGTCGTCACGTCGAGCACCCCGACCCACGAGCGCTCTCGCCAGCCGAGGTCGATCTCTTCACCGTTCGTCGCGATCTCGCGCACGCGGTAGCGGAGAGGTTGGTTCAGGCGGACCGCGAACGGGAAGCGGAGCCGGTGCACGGCCTCGTCGGGCACCGAGGCTTGGAAGATCACCAGCTTGCGCGCCGTCCGGCCGTTCGCGGCCTCTCCTTCCAGCTCGACCATTTTCATCGCCAGGTCGGGCCGCAGGCCATTGCGGAAATCGTAGCAGCGAATGTCGAGAACACCGTGGGCGGGCTGGAGCGGGCGTTCCGCGTTGACGTCCACCACCTGGATCAGGTCGGAATCGCGATCAGGATCCAGGGTCACCTCAAAGGCGTCGGCCCGCACCGTGCGGAGATCCGTGGTGCCCTCGGCCGACATGGCGTCAGCATCGAGCGTTCCTTCTGCAGTGCTCGCGAGGTCGCCCGTTACCCGCATCTCCCCACCAGAGCCTATCATTCCCTCGGCAACGTAGGCGTAGCTGAAACTCACGAGGGTCCGCTCCGACTCGAGCATCTTCCACACGGCCTCGGCCGAGAATCGGTCGAGGCGAAGGGTGAAACGGCGTTCGCTGAGCGTCCCGGCCGTCCCCCCCCGGTTCTCGAAAGCACCCCCCGATACGGTGTCGGCGCGGCCGCCCCCCAGGGGAGCGAAGACGACCTGCGCTTCCGTTCGGCGAACGGGCAGCAGCCGCAGACCTGGACGGCTGACCCCCTCCCGGGAGAGGACTTCGCGTGCGGCCTCGATGTCGTTCGCCCGCACGGGCTGCTGCTCGACGTCGAAGCTCAGGTGGGCGAAGATCTCCGACTCACCCTGGTCGCCGGTAAGGCGCGTGCCCGTGTAGCGGGTGAGAAGGAAGAGCATGGCCGGCCGGCCATTGCGCGTCGCGAGCTCGAGTCGACCGGGGACGTAGTAGAAGCGACCCTCGACCTCGGCGTCGGGGAAGACCGTGAGCGGGCCGGCAGCCCGCGCCCGGTCGAGCGCAGGTTGGGCGGACAGCGGTCCGGGGGCACCGACGAGCAGGAACGCCACGGACGTGGCGACGGCCGCGCGACGGCTGGAAGCGATCCGTGGCCCCACTACTCGTCACCTCCGGGCGGCAGCTCACCGAAGATCTCACGCAGGCTCGACGAGGAGACGATGAGTTGCAGGCCGTTGTCCCCTTGGAGGAAGACGGGTCTCTCGTACTCCTGTCCGTCAGGCATCCGCAGCCGCACGGTCCACTCGAACGGAACTTCGACGTCCGCCCTCCCGAGATAGAACGGGATCTCTCGGACCTCACCGTCTGCGGTGAACTCGAACTGCCGCAGGATTGGCTGGTCGCCGCCGGCCTCGAGATAACGTGATCGGACGAAGACCGTGAGCTGCTGGGCGCCACTGCTCGCGAGCGGATCGAAAAGGGTGATCGTAAGCGGCTGGCGCACCTGCTCGGAGACTCCTCCCGTGATCGCCTGCACTGCCGACTGGATCGACGCGTCGTCGGGGACGACGGAGTACTCGACCCAGGTGAAGAACGCTTTGTCCAGTACACTCTGAGTGAGGGGGCTGTGCATAGCGGCGCGAGCACGCGACGGAATCGTAGCCGTATTCGATAGATCATACGACAGGACCTGCACCCGCTCGTCTCGGTTCAGGACCATGGTGTGCAGTCCCTTCAGCCGAATCGGATGCGGGATCTCGTTGCGCCGGAACGAGTTGTTCTCCCAGAAAAACGGAGGATACGAGCCGGGTTCCGCCCAGCTCAAGTAGAGCGGGATCCGGTGTGTTCCGCCCTCTCCGCTGGCCTGAAGTAGGAGCTGCGGAGCGACCGCACGATCCTGGCGTAGCAGCTCGACGAAGCTTTCGCGCGTGACCGGCGGCATGCGCCAACTGATCTGTACCATACCCATCGCGTCATTCGGAGGCTGCACCGTTATCTGCTCGATGCCATGGTGCCCGGCCAGGGTCTCGGTCGCGTCGTCCGTGGTCGCGCCCCTCACGATCGGCATCGGGCGAAGTTCGAAGAATGGTAATCCGCGGGCGCGAGCTCCCTGGCGGACCAGCACCTCGGCCGCCCGCCGCTGGAGCGGCGTGAATCGGGGGGCAAGGCGCGCGCGCACCAGTACGTGGGGGCTGCCTTCCGCGCCCGCCATTTCGTCCGTAAGCGAAAGGTCGTAGCCGTCGTCCGCGTCCCAGCGGAGGTGATAGGCGGACGGCACGAAGTAGAAGATCCCGGACGCCTCGTTCCTGTCGGCCCAGATCTGCGAGTCGATTCCGAGTAGATCTTCGATCCGGGGGCCGGGGTCCGCGGTACGGCCGGAGATGTAGCCCTGCATGACAGGCAGCCCCTCCAGGTCGAATGCCGGGTCGGGCGCGGGCCCTTCGCCGTCGCCGGGGCGTTCGATGTTGGCCGGGATTGGGACGTTCTTGCGTTCGACCCCCATCACCGTATTCACCGTCCTGGTTTCTTCGAACGGTACGGCAGTGACCTGACTTCCCCCGTCGTAGGTCACGGTCATGCGCTGCGCGTCGGAGCTCGCAGTCTGGTTACGAAGTCCAGCCAGAGCGGCACGATCCGTCGGACTCAGGTTGAGCGCTGGCTGAGCGGGGACCGACTTGCGGAGGGAGATCGAGGGACGCGAGAAGATCTGAAGCCTCGAGCGCTCCGCCGCACCGGTTATCCTGCGGGCGGTAGCGGCTTCAGCAGCTTGCAGGATGACCGTTCCGTCGGGCCCGCCCTTGAAGTGGACGACCGTCGCGGGATCGGCGCGGTCGGCGCTACGGGCATCCACCCGCCCGTTTGGACGGATGGCGAGCAAGTGCCAACCGTTCGCGGTATAGACGCGCCCGATCTTCGCTTCCCGGTCGATCCATCCTATCTCGAAAATCGTTTCGTCGCCGGAAGACGTCTGGAGGCGTACCGACCCGCCACCTCCGCCATCGGCGTGAAGATAACGACGGGCTTCCCCGCGTCTGCCCACCGTGAATCGGACGCGTTCGGTGCTCACCTCGTCATCCGCAGGCCCGTAGTCGGGACGTGATCCCGGTTCGGGCGCCTTGGTGTAGTTGGCCATGGACGGGTCGTCCTGCAGAGCGTTCGCCCGGACCACGACTTCGATGTTCTCCGCCCGCGTCGCCTTGTCCCACCGCTTCTGGAGCACGAACGTCTGCTCGGCGCCCGTGCGGCTGTAGGCTCGCTTGGCTCCGAACAGGACGAGATGACTCGATTCGAAGCTGGCGCCCTCCTCGACGTCCTCGTCGAGCTTGAACTCGATCTCCGCTTCGCCCGAGCCGTCGAGTTCGACGGCCTCGACGACGATTTCTTCGATCTGTTCGGGATCTCCGTCGGCGCCGGCGCGGAGCGCGTGCCCCTTGAGCCAGTTCTCCTCGAATCCCTCGTACTCCACGTGCAGCCGCAGACTCGCGGCCCGTTCCTGGGTAACCGTCACGGTACCGATTTCCCCGTCGGGCTTCGTGCCGAACAGATCCCCGATGGCGTTGCCGATCTCCTGGTCCATCGTGGCGATCGGCTGCAGCTGGCTGCCCTCCAGCTCCGCCGACTCCTGCGCGACTGCGGTGGAACCGGTGACCGGAACCGTCAGAATGCCCACCAGGGCGGCGATGATCAAACCGAGGGGAGAGACGACCTGTTGATTCATTTTGGCCCCACAGGAAAATGCGAAATGTCGGCAGCGACGCTCGCCACGACCGGTACCTCGCGGTCCATGCTATAGACCGCCTCCTTTCGTGGAGACGCTTATTCTTCTCCTACGCGTAAAAGAGGGATGAAGCATCTCATCGCGCTTGATCCGTGCATCGTGAGTCGCCCCGGGCCGGCTGCAGGCGGACACAGGAGTCACCCGGCCGGCGCGAGAGGGCCCGCCGGCCGGGGCGACTTTCAGATGTGCGTCACAGCTTGACGAGTTCTACGCGCCGGTTCTGCTGCTTGCCCTCGGGCGTGTCGTTCGGCGCGACGGGCACGGATTCGCCGAATCCTGCCGTCTCGAGACGGGAAGAATCGATCCCGTACGTCTCGACGAGATGGCGCTTCACCGAGGCGGCGCGGCGCTCGGACAGCTCCTGGTTGAAGGCCTCCTCGCCATCGGCGTCCGTGTGACCCTCGATCGAGATCCGCAGCTCGGGATGGTCCTGCAGCATCGTCCCGATCTCCTCGAGCGTCGGCGCCGATTCCTCTCGGATCGCGTCACTGTTCACGTCGAACAGGATCCCATGCGTCGTGACGCGGCCTTCACTGGCCAGCCGGTCGTAGAGGTCGACTTCGCTGGCGGCGACGCGGATCGGGCCCATGAGGATCGGATGCGACTCGGACACGCTGCCCCTGACCGCGACGAATAGTGTATCGGAACGCGCGAAGACGGCATTGGGAACGTTGGCGACTCGGCGGTCGCCCAGATACACCTTCATATGCTCGCCGTCGGCCATCACCTGCAGCGGCGCAACTTGGGTCTGCACGAGCGAGCGATCGTGTCCCGTCATCGCCCGAGGACCGTCGCCGCGCGGCCGGATGCCTGCCTCGCCGAGCCGCACGGAGACGACCGAACCCCTGTAGTCCCGCGGGGTAACCTGGTAGGCTCGTCCGGGTGAGATAGTAAAGTGGCTGTTGCCATGCTGCATGCTGACGGCCGTCTCGATGGTGAACTTCTCCGGCAGCGTCTCGGGCAGCGGGATGGCGAAGCCACCGGCCGAGAGAGCGCGAAGATACCGGTCGCCCTGCCACTCGATCACGTCGAAGTTGCCGTTGAGGAGCTCGAAGTTGCGCGGGAAGTCGCCGAGGTTGTCGTCGGAGAAGTCGACGGACAGGATCGTCGACTCCCCCGGCACGAACTCGAGATTCGTAATCGCGCCCTCGCCCGGCAGGACACCGGGCACCGCGATGCCGGGCGACGCCTTCCCGAGGATCTCCGCGGCCCTAGCCGGATCCGATACCGGGTTCCCCTCTGCGTCGACGACCGGCTCACCGTTCTCGTCCGTGAGCTGGATGTCCTGGCCGGATTCCCTGGCGTCCTCGATGCATTCGAGATCGTCGAATACACAGGTTGCAGTCGGACGGGCTAGCTTCTCGACGACCTCCTTCTCCGCTTGCTTGGCCGCTGCCTCCTTCGCCTTGTCGAGAAGCTGCGCCTCGACCGGTGACGGCAGGCCGATCGAGATGGCCATTGCGAGCAGGAACAGAACAGTGAGCCGGAGTTTACCACTCATCGGAGCCTCCTCTTGGCATCGAAGACGCGCTGCCACGTGCGACGGCATTAGCGTTCAGACTCATAAGCGAAAACCACGGCGGGGAACGCTCATCGGCGCCCGCTCAGTCGGATTCGTCCGCGCTGAGCCGAATTCCGTGGCAGGGATGATCAAAGGGAACATCGTAGCTCGCCTCGCCGAGCAGGCGAGCCGCCTCGGATAGCTCGCGTGCCGCCCGTCCATGCTGATCGAGTTCCCCGTACGCGAGTCCGGCCACGCAGCCGGCGGCTGCTTCAACGACCGGGGAAAATTCATCCGAATCGGCACGGATCCTGCGAATCTCGGCCAGGGCACTGTCGGGCCGGCCCAGACCGACCAGCGAGCGAGCGCGCGCGACACGATGGACCGGCGCCGCCGCGCCGTGTCTCCGAATCAGCTCGTCGTAGGTGCGGATCGCGTCCTCGTGACGTCCAGCGAGTCGAGAAGCGTTGGCGAAGAAGCCGAGATCCTTAGCATACCAGAAGCCGGCGGGGCCGGAACGCTGCTCGTGCCGACCTAAAACGTCTCGGAACACCGCCGCCGCCTCGGAATACCTGGTCGCCCTGAGCAGTTGGATGCCGAGTGAGCGCGCTGCCCGCATCGAGAGTTCGTGCTCCGGGCCGAGCAGGCTGTCCAGTCGAGCCCCCGCCCTCTCGGATACGCGAACCGCCGCGCCTAAATCCTGCATGATGCTGGCCATCCAGACTTGAGCTGCACGGACGCGGGCATGGTCCGGGCCGAGCTCCGAAGCGAGAAGGTCGATGGCCTCGCGAGCGAGCTGTTCGGCCTCCGCACGGTCTCCGTGCGGGGAAACGCCGATGACGCGCGCGAGCTCCAGGAGCGCCCCCCCCAGCTCTCCGGCACCGATCTCGTCGGAATTCCTCATGCCGGCCACCGCGTGCCGAAGTATGGGCTCGGCGGCAGGGAAACCGGATCGTCCGTAGTGGAGGGCACGACCCAGTGCCACCTCGGCTCGCAGTGCCTCCGGATGTAAGGGGCCCAGACTCGCGCGCGCTTCGTTCAGCGCCCGGATGGCGATCTTGGGGGCCGAGTCCGACCAGGGGCCCTTCCGGCGATCGAGCTGTAGCGCCGCCTCGACGAGGGCACGCATGGCTGATATCGCCTCCTGCGAGTCCTCGCCGAAGGTCGTGCGGGCCGTCTCGTATGCTTCCTCGCGAAGCTGGACGCCGCGAGCCGGGTCTCCAAGGCTGACGAACACATCCCCGATCGTGCCGAGCATCGTCGCCCGAAGCTCGGGTTGCCCCGAGAACTCCGAACGCGCGCGCCGAATACCCTGCTCCATGACATCGCTGACCCGGATATCGCGACTGCTCTCCGGTAACGTGCCAAATGGGTCGGCGCTCTCGAACAAGCCCACGAGGAACTGCTGCAGGGCGTCGGCACGTTCGGCTTCGACACGAGCCGCGTTCCGTTCGGACTGGAGCTGCTGGCCGTGGCGGATCAGCGTGCCGATGTACATTCCGAGCATGATCGTCGCGCCAGCTGCCACGGGAGTCACCCAGGGATGCCGTTGCAGAAACTTGCGGCCGCGATACAGGCGGGACTCGGGGCGCGCGACGATCGGTCGGCCTTCCAGGTGGCGCCGCACGTCCTCTGCCATCTCGACGACGGAACCGTACCGTCGGTTAGGGTCCTTGCGCAGCGACTTCAGCACGATCAGGTCGAGATCTCCGCGCAGCCGTCGCTCCAGGCGCGCCGGCGTCGTCCCCCAGCTTTCGGCGGCATCCTCGGCGAGCCGCAGCGCCGCCACGCTCGGCGCCGTCGGTTGCGTCTCGGTGATCGCTTCCTTGAGAGTGGCGCGACTCTCGTCCACGTCGTATGGCCGCTCTCCCGTGAGCAGACGGTAGAGGAGCACTCCGAGCTGGTAGACGTCAGAGGCCGTCGTGATGGAATCGCCGCGGACCTGCTCCGGACTCGCATACTCGGGAGTGAGGGGACGGAAACCGACTCGGGTGAGCTCGGCCATCGACGGATCGGCGTTCGGATCGAGTAGCTTGGCTATCCCGAAGTCGAGCAGCATGACGTGGCCCTCGTTCGTCACGAGGATGTTGTTCGGCTTGATGTCCCGGTGGATGACGAGATTCGCGTGTGCGTACTGAACGGCCCGGGCGGCTTCGAGGAACAACCGGAGGCGTTCCGGGACCGTGCAGCGGTGGGCATCGCAGTATTCCGTGATCGCTACGCCGTCCACGTACTCGAGAACGAGATAGGGAAGTCCGTCGTCCGTCGCCCCGCCGCCGATGAGGCTGGCGATGTTGGGATGGTGCAGGCCGGAGAGGATCTGGCGTTCGGCGAGAAACCGGCGTACGAAGTCTTCGCTGTCCAGCCCGCGGCGAATGAACTTGATTGCGACCGTCTGCTCGAACTGTTCGTCCGCGCGCTCGGCCAGATAGACGCCGGCCATGCCGCCCCGGCCGAGCCGGCGAACGAGGTGCCAGGGACCGACCCGTTCACCGGTTCGATCGACGAGCGCCGCGGAGTGTCCGTATCGGAGCGCCTCGACGAGGGCTTCCGCTGCGATCTCGGTGGCAGAATCACCGAGAAACTGACGGGCCTCGACGTCGGCTGCCAAGAGCTCGGCGACGGCCCGGCGGAGGTCTTCGTCCTCACCGCACCGCTCGGCCAGAAACGGCTCCCATCCCTCGGGATCGAGATTGAGGGCCTCGTCGAAGAGGTCGTCGACCTGTCGCCAGCGACCGACACCCGGCGGCTTCGTCATCGGCACTCCCGTTCCAGTGGTCATGCAGCTATACATTCCCCTCCGGCCGGCGTCACGAAAGAGCCCGGTACAGGTAGGCCCGGGCCCGACGCCAGTCGCGCGCGACCGTGCTGGGCGACACGCCCAGCGTTTCTGCCGTTTCCTTCACAGTCATCCCGCCGAAGAAGCGGTACTCGACGACTCGCTCGAGGCGAGCGTCGTGTTTTCCGAGCGCCGTGAGCGCCTCGTCGAGCGCCAGGAGTTCGACCGTCCGCGGCTCTCGGCCCGCCAGCTCTTCCGAGAGAGGCAGGCGGATTGCACCGCCGCCACGCTTGGCCGCCTTCCGCTCACGGGCGTAGTCGATGAGCAGATTGCGGATCACCTTTGCCGATACAGCGAAAAAATGGGCTCGATCCCTCCATGTGGCCGTGGCCTGATCGACCAGCTTCATGTACGCCTCGTGGACGATGGCCGTCGTATTAAGCGTATGATCGGGCCGTTCCAGGGCGAGACGGTTGTGAGCGATGGCGCGGAGATAGTCGTACACGAGCGGTATGAGACGGTCGAAGGCGTCCGCTTCGCCGCTGGAACAGGCTTCCAGAAGCGCAGTGATCTCACCTGGTGGGCGAGACGCTGGGTCCGGTTTTGATCCGTCAACCATGCGGTCTCCCGGCGACATCTTGTGGGTTGACGAGCTGCACGTGCTTCATGCACGAGTGCGGTGGTGTTGAGCGCGAGTCCCGCACGTTCGCCGGCGAGGCGCTGGCGAATGATAGTCCGCAGGGTCTCGTAGACGAGCGGGATGAGTCCTGCGAACAGCCGTGAAGCAAGCCGGTGATGTCGCGGCCCGGCCGTGCAGAGTCTTTCACTCGTGTTCCTTAACCTGGGGGTCTGGGCCTCGATTCACTCATCCCGTCAACGGCGATGAAGATATGCAATGCTCCAGGGCGGCGTATAGATTTGGGATCCCGGGTCGCGTCACCGCAGTTTTCGGAAGGCTGCTTCAGGGGAGACCGGACGCATGGAAAGCGCGTCGACGGAGAACGTGTGGTCAGAAGCGGATGCCCTCTTTTCGGCGGTCCTCGAGATGGATGCGGCTGTTCGCGACGCGTTCCTGCGTCGAGAGTGTAGCGAACGGCCCGAGCTTCGGAGGGAGGTCGAGGAGCTGCTCGACGCCGCGGTCGCGGCCGAATCGTGCTTCGCGGGGGTCCCGGCCGCCATTGGGGCGACGCTGGACGAATGTATCTCCGACCGCGTAGGTGCGCCGATGGACGGGCAAGAGCCCGAAGAGCCCGCGGGACGACGGATCGGTCGCTATCGGATCGTGCACCGGCTGGCCCGTGGGGGCATGGGAACCGTCTATCTGGCGGAGAGAGCGGACGGTGCGTTCCGCCGCCGGGCGGCGCTCAAGCTGTTGCGCCCCGGTCTCGATACCGACGACATTCTTGATCGGTTCCGTGCGGAACGGCAGATCTTGGCCGATCTCGAGCACCCGAACATCGCGCGGCTAATCGACGGGGGCAGCACGACCGACGGCCGTCCCTACCTCGTCATGGAGTACGTCGAGGGTGTCTCCATCACCGAGCATTGTGAGGAACGGGGGCTCGACTTGGGGGAGCGGCTGCGGCTCTTCGTCGAGGTCTGCGAGGCGGTCCACCACGCCCATGGGCACGGCGTGATTCATCGGGATCTCAAGCCGGCGAACGTCTTCGTCGACCGAACCGGGCATGTGAAGCTGCTGGACTTCGGGATCGCCCGGTTGCTGGATCCGCAGGCCCGGGCGGCTCACACGCGTCCCGGTTTACGCCTGCTGACGCCAGACTATGCCAGTCCCGAGCAGGTGTGCGATGGGGACGTCGACGTAACGTCCGACGTCTACCAGCTCGGGCTCCTGCTGTACGAGTTGCTGAGCGGAGCGCCTCCGTACCGCGTGAAGAACCGGTCGGTCACGGAGCTTGAACGCGTTGTCTGCCGGGAACCGGTCCCCCGGCCGAGCACCCGGGCTCCCGCTTCGCTGCGTCGGCGTCTGCGTGGCGACCTGGACGGCATCACCCTGCAGGCGCTCCGGAAGGAACCGGCCCAGCGCTTCGCGTCGGCGGACGCGCTGGCGGCCGATGTTCGACGCCACCTGGAGGGCCGGCCGGTGACCGCGCGATCGGGGGCCCGGGCGTACCGACTGCGTTATCTCGCCCGGCGTCACCGCATGAAGCTCGGCCTCGCCGCTGGCGTCGGTTTCGCGCTGCTCGCCGCCGGGCTGCTGACCAGTCTGGGTTCCTCGCCGGCCGCCGCACCGGTTCCCGGGTCGGTCGCTGTGCTCCCGTTCCGGGTTTCAGGAGCCGATCCGTCCCTGGGATACCTTCGCGAGGGGATGGTCGACTTGCTTTCAACCAAGCTGACTGGGGGAGGTGGCCCCAGGGCGGTTGCCCCGGCTACGGTGCTCGACTCCTGGCGACGGGCAGGCGGGTCCGAGACGCGCGACGTGGCCGAAACGGAGGCTGTTGAGCTTGCCGAGGACGTCGGCGCCGAGCAACTCCTGGTCGGTGAAGTCGTGGGTACGCCGGCCCGCATGATCCTGAATGCCTCGCTCCTGCGCGTCCCCGAGGGAAGCGTCGTGGTCCGCGCCACAGTCCAAGGCCCGGCCGACAGCCTGCTGTCCGTCGTCGATCGGCTCACGGCCAGGCTCTTGGTTCTCGCAGCCGGCGAGCGCCACCGTCCGCTGGGCGTGCTCGCAACCTCGTCTCTATCTGCGGTTCGAGCGTACCTCGAGGGCAGAGTGGCTTTTCGCGCGGCCAGTTACGAAGATGCCTACGACCGGTTCAGCCAGGCCGTCGAACTCGATTCGATGTTCGCGCTTGCGGCGATTCGAGCATATCAGGCCGCGTGGTTCTCCAAGCGGACCGGTGACCATCGATTGCTGGACATGGCCTGGCGGGGACGCGATCGCCTCGGCGACCGCGACCGGAAGTTCGTTTCGGCGGTCCTCGGGACGAACTATCCGAGACCCACGTCGGAAGTGGAGCGACTGGCCGCCCGTCGGCGCCTCGTCGACATGTGGCCCGATCAAGCCGAGGTCCGATACATGTACGCGGATCGGATGTATCACTGGCACGCGACCCTTGAGCTTCCGGCCGGTAGGGAGCGGGCGGCGGCCCAGTTCCGCCGGGCCTTGGAGATGGACTCCGCCTACGCGCCGACGTACGAGCATCTCGTTCCGTTGCTCTATTCCCTTGGGCACGCGGGAGAAGCGGGGCAGGTTGCTCGGGCCTACTTTCGCCGAAACCCGGCCAGCGCCGCCTCGTTCCTCGCCTGGTGCGTGGCCGCGGCGGAAAGCGATTCGACAACCCTCGAGAGGATCCGCGCAGGGTTCGGTGACCTGAGCGACGGGGAGCTGATACAGATCTTCAGTATCGCCGTCCACGAGGGACTCGAGGTCCAAGATGCGGAACGAGCGCTGGACATCCTGGGTGACCGCGGTCTCACGCCGTCAGTCCGACAGCGCGTAATGCGGGAGGACTTCACCCTGCAGCTACTACGCGGCCGACCGACGGCAGCGGTCGAAGCGGCGAAGAGGTTAGAGGAGTTCCAGGCCGACGCGGAGGGCATTCCCCGTCTCGAGGCGACGAATTCCCAGGTGCTGAGCGCGCTGTACGGAGATGGAGACTCCGTGGTCGCCGAGCGCGCCGTCGAGAGGCTGACGACCTCGGCGTTCGGGCCGGGCGATGTGCCGGAACACGGTGCGCGGCTGCCGGACCTGTGTACGGTGGCCCAGTGGAGGCTCTGGAACGGTGAGTCGCGCGGCGTCGACGCCGCGGTCGCGCGGCTGAAGAAGGCGAATACGCGGGGTAAGCTGAAGGATACGGGTCCGGTGTGCGGGATGCTCCTTGAGGCGATCGACGCCACCCTGCGAGGCCTGTCCGAGGCACCGGGGCTGGTCGCGCGGCTGGACTCCGCGTTGGCCGCGGGGCCTCACGTGCTGTTCACGATGTTGGAAGTTCCGGCCAACCTGGCCGCAGCGCGGCTGCACGAGCGGCTCGGAGACCCGGCGAGAGCACTCGCCGCCGTCCGCCGCCGGGTGTACGATCACGACAGCACGGGCCTCCTCCTCGCCAGCTCCCTACGTATGGAAGGCCGGCTGGCCGCCGAGGTTGGCGACTCCGAGGGCGCGATCCACGCCTATCGCCACTACTTGGCACTGCGGAGCGATCCCGAGCCGGCGCTGCGGGCGCAGGTCGACAGCGTGCGTGCTGCACTTGCGGAGCTACCCCAGATGTCAAGCTGAGCCAGGTTGCGACCAACCGTCGAAGAAGGTCGTTTCTTCGGCACAGGTCGTCATGTAGATGTCGCCCCTTCGCTGCTATGATGACGGTCGGCGTCCACATTTCACGCTATTCATTGGTGAAGAGCCGTCGACTCAGTCGTGCATGAAGGAGCACCGAGCCTTGCGACGAGACAGTCCCTCGCTGATCGGAATCGTGCTCGGCACCTGGCGCCGTTTTCTCCCGTCTCCGGGGCAGCTCCTGCGCTCGACTTTCTCCCCGCGCAGGTTCATACGCCGCTTCCGGCTGCGATACATCGTGCTCTTCGCGGCGGCCTGCCTCCTCTGGGTGGTCGCGGTCCTGACCGAGCCCACGCCGACGGCGTCGGGCTTCGGCGGGCCTGCGGGGACACAGTCCGCGGTGGCCGGGCAGGAGCCTTCGTCGTCTTCTTCCCCGTCCGTCGCCATCCAGCGAACGGTCGCGACCTCACCTGAGGCGGCGGCCAGGTTCTTCCGAAAGGTCGCGTCCGCCGTCCAGGGAGGCGTTCAAACCGGCCGCGTGCAGCTCTCGATCACTGAGGCGGAGGCGACTTCTGCGCTGGACGCCGTGGTCCAGCTCGCCGAGATACGAGAGATCATGTCGACGCTCAGCCCCGAGGAGCTGGAGCAGCTCGACACGCCGGAGGAGATTCGGCACGTCATGGATGCTCGCAACAAGGAGCCGCCGGGTGATCTATGGGGCCGCATCCGCTACGCGACGAACCCCAGGCTTCGCTTCCGTGAGGCCCAGGTGCGCTTCCGTGCCGACGGCCGTGTCGTGGTCTCCGGATACGCGTACGCCTGGAGTCGTCGGGCGCCCGTGTTCATGGATGCCGTGCCGACCCTGGAGGACGGCCAGTTCGACCTGGAGTTCCGCGACACACGGCTCGGGCGACTGAAGGTGCCCGGCTGGGTGCTCGGCGGTCCCGCCGATCTGCTCGGCTTGGTCCTGGGGCTCGGGCGCGACTACGCGAGCCTTGAGGCTCTTCGGCTTGGGAACGGACGAATGACGGTGTCCGGCAGGGTGAAGCTGCCTAGTCGCTAGGATTTCGCGTGACGGAAAGCGGTTGGAGCGCGGGTCGAGCATCCTTCGAATCTTCCCTCTCAGCGCTCCAGCGTGCTGCCGCGGGCTTCCTATCTCGCGATCACCTATCGGAAGCTACGAAGGAACGCGAGGAGCCGGCCGACTCTTCGTCCGTCGTGCCGCCGAAGTACCGGTACCAGCCGACACGCGCCATGCGCTCGGTATGCCGCCTTCAGAGACCCCAGTGCCTCGTCTAACGACAGCAGGGTGGCGATGCGGTGGAGCGCCGCCACCCTGCTGTCGAGAGCAAGGAGGCCCAATCGTGTGCGCATGCACAGCCACGACCGTGCCCGCGTAGAGAAGTTCGAGCAGCGGCGTCTATCGGGTCGGTATGCCCTCTACCGAGAAGCGGCCGTTCGTAATCGTCGCGCTGCGCGATCCATCGACGAGACTCAGCTCACCGGAGAACGTGCCACGCAGGGAGCCCCGGGTCTCGTCGAACTCCGCGTCTTCGACACGAATGGAGCCCGACTGCGCGAACAGAGCGCTGCTCATGACGTCTTCGGTCGTCGCGACCGGCATGTACGCGATCGCCGAGGTACCGGACATCTCACTCAGCTCGACCTGCAAGGATGCCTGGTCGTCGGGGATATCGACCGAGATGTTGAGCGCGGATCCCTCGTAGTCGCCGAGGGAAATGTTCCCCGCGGCGAGGTCCGTCTCGAAGCTGTCCAGCGGCGGATCGTCCGTGTCGAAGCCGCCCAACGTTACGAGACGCGAGCCGCCCCCGGAGTTGAACATGCCGCTGGCATAGGGCTCGCCGCGTACGGTGCCTTCGACAACGTACCAGGTGCGGGTTTCGCCGTCGACATCCGCCTCGATCGTGCCGAGCACTTTCGTGTCGCCCGACGACGCGGCCTCGGTGGCCGTCCTCTCGGTCTGCCCATCCCCGGAGTCGGCGTTCCCGGCCCCCGCGCCGCCGCAACCCGCCAGGGTCGGCGCCAGCAGCAGTAGGAAGATGGGGGCGAGTCCTCGGGTCGCCGGCCGTCCTGTCGACATTCTCATACGTGTCCTCGAATCGTCCCGGTCATTGTTGGTCGGCGAGTTGCCGCGCCCATTTCCCGGCGACCGGGACCTCCCACTCGTCACCCTGCCAGGCACGGTACATCAGGTAGAGCCAGAGCACGA
>CAZOEX010000014.1:0-20474 GCA_964578925.1 uncultured Gemmatimonadota bacterium
GCGCCGTCTCCCGTCCGATCCACCAGCCACCGAGAAGAAGGGCGGCACCGAGCAGGGCGAGCAGTCCGGCGGGCCAGCGCTTCGAGACCGGTTGAGCGACGATCGCCTCGATCTCTCCGGGATCCGCGCGTTCGGTACGCTTCCATCCCTCCGGCGTCTGCTCGAACGCCCAGGCGAATACGATCGCGATCGGAAATCCCAGGAGAACCAGCCACACGACGAGATCGATCGTCCACGAGGGGAGCGGGAGACGTGGGAAAATCACGTCGGCTACCTCGATCACCCCGAAGCCGACGACGCCGTACACCGCCATCACCCGAAACACGTGGCGGCGTTTCAGCTCCGCGAAGAGACGCTGGTACCCGGGCGTGGAGTCCGACATGTGCTAGAAGATCGCGCCCGGTGTCGTCAAAACAAAGTTGGGGAGTGGTCCCGAGTCACTGCTCGCCCCCGAGGCTGGCGGGCCTGGACCGAGACTCGGAACCCTTCTCGTCCAACTCTCCCGGGTCAGGCCGGAGCTTCCACGGCCTCGCTGCCCACGCTCTTGGCAGACCACCAGCCGAGGACGATCCCGTAGACGGCGTGACCGATCAGCGATCCCAGCACCGCCATGACGGGCCGCGGATGGTTCGACATGAACACGCCCGCCCCTGCGATCGGCATGACCACCACGAGCGCGATGAGCGCCAGGATCATCCCGAAGACGAGACCCTTGAGCCAGCCGCCGCCCGGGAGCGAGGGATAGAGGGCGTGGAAGACGACCGGGAACGCAAGGCCACCCAGCAGAAGGTGGATCGTCATTCCCGCCAACCAGCCCGTGCCCAGCGTCTCGGCCAGGAGGGCCGCGATGTCCATCGGGCCGCCGAGCATCAGCGGAGCGACGTAATACATCATGAGGGTCATGAGGATCGTGCCGGCGAATCCGCCGATGAGCACCTGCTGCATCCTTGGCTTCATGGTCTTCCCCGTGTGAGAGATAGGATGGAGGCTTGACCGAAAGATAGGGGGATGCACCGGATCGCGTCACGAGGGCGCGGGTCAGCGCATCCAGCCGGTGCGCAATGGCGTCTGCGCCACGGGCCTGCCTACGGGAGGGGACCATGACATGCCCCGGGAAACCGACATTACTGAATCGGCGCATACTTTCGGGACGTTGGAGTATGGAGCAGACCCGGATCGAACCGCGCCAGCTCGTCAGCGTCGACTGTGCGGGCCTTCGGCTCCCCTTACATTGCCGACAAGGGCCGCTCTCCGGGAGGTCTGCCAGAGGAAGGGATGATCAGAGCCCCTACCGGTCGGCGAACGGTAGTGGCCACCACAGGAGGGAGTTCATGACGAGACGGAAGGTGACGACGGTTCTGATTTCAGGTGCGCTCCTTACGGCAATGGTCGCTTGCGAGGCGCCTCCGGAGCAACGGGCAGACGAGGCTCCGGTCGTGGATACCACAGCGATCATGGCCACCTTCAAGGATAGCCTGCCTCGAAGGTTCGAGGCGGCGGTCCAAGCCGGCGATTTCGAGGCGCAGGCCAGCATTTATACGGAGGACGCCCTCTATTCGCACCCGATGGCTACGCCGGTGCGGGGTCGCGACTCGATCCGGGCCCTCTTCGAGCGGGTAACCCCTCCCGGTGCCACCGCCGACATCGAATCGATCGATACGGGCATCCTGGGGCCCGACCGGGTCTACGACTTCGGCACAGTCACCTTCTCATTCAGGCCCGAGGGCGTCGACGAGCTCGTGACGATGACGAACACCTACTTCGCGCTCTTCGAGCGGACCAACGAGGGTTGGAAGATCACCCGGGAAGCGCTGAGCGCGAATCATCCGCCGCCGGGGAACCAGTAGCCTGGCGAGCGGAGAGCTCGAGGCACCAACGATCTACGGAACCGGCGGGCATCCTACGATTTTCCTCTACCGCGGTGCGGTCTCACTGCGCTACATCCAGGAGCCTGTGCCGCTGGATGATCCGTTCCTGCGCGAGACGGTATCGGAGTCGGAGGTCTCGGCGCTCCGAGCGGCGAGTTTCGTAGACGCGTTCCGTTCGAGGGGCCGTACCCGACTCGACCCGGATACCAACGCCGCCGGGACGATACGGCGACAGATGGACGATTTGCTTCGGAACCTGGGCATGCTCAATGAGCGAGGTGTCCCGATCGTCCTCGGAACGGACACCGGGAATCCCTACGTCTTCCCCGGGTTCTCGGTACACCTCGAGCTCGAGTTGCTCGTGCAGGCCGGCCTGACGCCGATGGAAGCGCTCGAGGCAGCCACCCGTCGCGCCGCCGAGATGCTCGGCCTGGAGCACGAGTTCGGTACCGTACAGCCTGTCCCGGCCCGGGCGGAGGCATGACGGCTCCGGTTCGTACTCTCCCCCTCCTCGTTGCCACCGTCGTGGTTTCCGCCTGCGGTTCGGGCCCGGACGACGGTAAGACGTATCCCGACCGGCCCGCGATGGGAATGGAGGGGATGATGCGCATGATGCAGAACATGCCCGATGGGGTCGCCGCCTCGGAGCTTCCGCAAAGCGATTCGAAGGAAGCGCGCCTCGTCGTTCGCTACTGCTCCCAGTGCCACGGCATCCCGACGCCGAAGAGGCTTGCTGCGGAGGAGTGGCCCTCTACGCTACGGCGGATGGTGGTGCGGATGGAGCGACTGGAGCGAATGCCCATGCACGGCATCCATGTGCCGTCGACCGAAGAAGCCGAGGCGGTGCTCCGGTATCTACAGGCACATGCCCTGCCGACGGCGACGCCCGAATCGTTGCCCGCCGGTGATCCCGCCGCCCGACTCTTCTTCACGGCCTGCTCGCGGTGCCACGCGCTGCCCGATCCGACGCAGTATCCGCCGGTGACGTGGCCGGCCGTGGTCGAGCGCATGCGGACGAATATGCGGGACATGGACGTGGAGGAGATTACGGACCAGCAGGCTCGCCGGATCACGGAGTTCCTGCAGCAAGAAAGTGCACGTCGCTAGACCGGTCAACGCAGCACCTGCCGTTCCCGCCACAAGGAGTAGACGACAGGCACGACCAGCAGCGCCAGCACGGTGGCCGACACCATGCCGCCGATCATCGGCGCCGCGATGCGCCGCATGATCTCCGAGCCCGTGCCGTGGCCCCACATGATCGGCACGAGCCCGAACGTAATGGCGGCCACGGTCATCATCACCGGGCGCAGACGGAGCCCGGCGCCCGCCTCCACGGCGGCTCGGATCGAGAGGGCGTCCACCCCGTGGCCCGCCGACCGGAGAGCGGCGTACGCGTGATCCAGGTAGACCAGCATCACGACGCCGATCTCGGCCGCTACACCGGCTAGCGCGATGAACCCGACGGACACCGCGACGCTCATCTCGTAGCCCAGCAGCCACATCAACCAGACGCCGCCGACCGCGGCGAAGGGCAGCGAGAGCATGACGATCAGGCTCTCGGCGGCGCTCCGGAAGTTGAGATACAGCAGGAAGAAGATGATGAGGAGCGTCACCGGGACGACGACGTTCAGCCGCTCCCGGACCCGCTGCATGTACTCGTACTGGCCCGACCACGCGAGCCGGTAGCCGGCGGGCAGCGCCAGCTCACGCTCGAGCAGCTCCTTCGCCTCGTCCACGAACGATCCGATGTCGCGACCGCGCACGTCTACATACACCAGGCCGTTCAACCGACCGTTCTCGCTCTTGATCATCGGCGGGCCCTCGGCGAATCGGATTTGCGCCAGCTCGCCGAGCGGCACCTGCGCGGAGCCTTCGCCCACGGGGAGGAGTACGCCGCGGATGCGTGCGAGGTCGTTCCGCAGCTCCGGCGCGTAGCGGACGTGAATCGAGTAACGCTCCCGGCCCTCGATCGAGGTCGCGACGTTCATGCCGCCGATCGCCGTCATCGCGAGTCGCTGTACCTCCTCCATGTTCAGGCCGTAGCGGGCGGCCACGGCCCGGTCCGGAACGACCTCGAGATAGCGGCCCCCGAGCGTCCGCTCCGCATAAACGGAGGCCACGCCCTCGACGGTCGGCAGGAGTCCCTCGATGCGCGTGCCGATCTCCTCGATCGTTTGCAGGTCCGGACCGAAGATCTTGATCCCGACCGGCGTCTTGATGCCCGTCGCTAGCATGTCGAGCCGATTCTTGATCGGCATCGACCACATGTTCGCGACCCCGGGTGTGCTCACCTTCTCGTCGAACTCGTCCACGATATCCTCGTACGTCATGCCCGGACGCCACTGATCGCGCGGCTTCAGCGTGGCGATCGATTCGTACATGGACATCGGCGCGGCGTCGGTCGCGGTGCGCGCCCGCCCCACCTTGCCGATTACGAGCTCCACTTCCGGTATCGAGGCCATGATGGAGTCACGATTCTGTAGAACGCGCTTCGCCATCCCCGTGCCCATCCCCGGCAGAAGCGAAGGCATGTCCATTACGGAGCCCTCGTTCAGCGGCGGCATGAACTCCGAGCCGATCCGCGAAGCGGGAAACAGGGTGATTGCGAGTACTGCCGCCGCGCCTGCGAGCACCAGTCCACGTCGCCGCAACGACCAGCGAAGCACGGGCATGTAGGCCCGCTTCATCCAGCGATTGATGGGGTTGCGCTCTTCCTTCGGGATCTTCCCCCGGATGAACAACCCCATCAGGACGGGCACGACGGTGACCGACAGCAGGGCCGCCGCGGCCATCGCGAACGTCTTCGTGAACGCGAGTGGTTTGAACAGGCGGCCCTCCTGCGCCTGGAGGGCGAACACGGGCAGGAAGGAGAGCGTGATGATCAGTAGCGAGAAGAACAGGGCCGGGCCGACCTCGCGCGCCGCCTCGACCGCTATCTCCCACCGATTTCGTTCCGGGTCGGTCTCCTCCTCGAGGTGCCGGTGCATGTTCTCGACCATCACGATCGCCGCGTCGACCATCGCCCCGATCGCGATCGCGATGCCCGACAGGCTCATGATGTTCGCGTTGATTCCCATCCAGCGCATGACGAGGAACGCGAGGGCCAGACCCAGCGGAATGGTGAGGATGGCGACCAGCGCCGAGCGGAAGTGGAACAGGAACAGCATGGTGACGAGCGCCACGATGAGCGATTCTTCGATCAGCTTCTCCTTCAGCATGTCGATCGCGTCGTGGATCAAGCCCGAGCGGTCGTAGGCCACCTTCACCTCGACGCCCGGCGGCAGCCCGGCCGCCGCTTCCTCGAGCCGTTCCTTCACGCGATCGATCACGGAGAGAGGGTTCTCGCCGAACCGCATGATCACGATTCCCGACACGACCTCCTTCTCGCCGTTCAGGTCCGCGATACCCCGGCGGATCTCCGGACCGAGACGCACCCGCCCGATGTCGCGCACCCGTATGGGAGTGCCCCGACCGTCTGTCCCGACGACGGCGTCGGCCAGGTCGGAGAGTTCGTCCACGTATCCGAGGCCGCGCACCATGTACTCGGTGCCCGCCAGCTCCAGGACCCGTCCCCCCCGCTCGGCCGAGGAGCCCGAAACGGCCCGCAGCACCCCGGACAAGGGGACGCCATATCCACGCAGCTTCTCGGGGTCGAGGAGCACCTGGTACTGCTTCTCGAAGCCGCCGAGGCTGGCGACCTCCGAGACGCCCGCGACGGACTCCAGCTCGTAGCGCAGGTACCAGTCCTGGATCGAGCGCAGCTCGGCGAGGTCGGAATCCTCCCCCTCCAGGTAGTACTGGAAGACCCAGCCGACGCCCGTTGCGTCCGGGCCGAGGCGCGGCCGCGCCTCGGCCGGCAGGTCGCCGCGGATCGTGCTCAGGGCCTCCAGCACCCGGCTCCGGGCCCAGTACAGGTCGATGTCGTCCTCGAAGATCACATAGACGAACGAGAGCCCGAATTGGCTGATCCCGCGTACCGTCCGCGCACCCGGAACCGCGAGCATAGCGGTCGACACGGGATAGGTGACCTGGTCCTCGACGATCTGCGGCGCCTGGCCGCGCATCTCGGTGAACACGATCACCTGGACGTCGGACAGGTCCGGAATGGCGTCGACCGGAGTACGCGCCATGGCCCAGGCCCCGGCCACGGCCAGGACGGCGGCCAGGACGAGCACGATCTTCCGGTTCTCCACGGACCCTTCGATGATTCGCTCGAGCATCATGGGCTCTCTCGGTCGCCGGCCGAATCCGCCGTGCCCTCCATGTCCATGCCTTCCATTCCGCTCCGGCCCATCTGCGCCATCATCGCCTGCATGGCGTCCATCAGGTTAGACTCCGAGTCGAGCAGGAACTGGGCGGACGTGGCCACGCGGTCGCCTTCGGACAGTCCGGAAAGCACTTCGATGCGGTCGTCGCCGGCCCTTCCGGTCCGAACGACCATAGGCATGAGCCGATTCCCGCCCATCGCCATGAACACCACGTCGCGGGTCCCGGTGTGAAGAACCGCGGACGACGGCACGGAGAGCACGGGTCCGTCGGTCCGGCTCTCGATGTGGACCGTGGCGTACATGCCCGGGCGCAGCCGGCTGCTCGGGTTCGGGACCTCGATCCGCGCCACGACCGTACGGCTGTCCTCCCGCAGTTCGGGATAAAGGAAGGCGACGCGGCCCTCGAGCGTTTCGCCCGGAAGGCCCTCCACTTCGACGGTCACCGGGAGACCCTCGCGGACGAACGGCAGGTCCTGCTCGTAGATGGCGGCCTCGATCCAGACCGGATCGGTGGGAGCGATCATCAACAGGTTGTCGCCGGCTTTCACTCCCTGGCCCTCGAACACCTGCTTCTTCATCACGACGCCGGTCGCCGGAGCCTGGAGGGTCAGCGTCTTCTGGACCGCGCCCGTCTCCAGCAGGCGGTCGATCTGGGCCTCTGAGATGTCCCAGTAGGCGAGCCGCCTCCGTGCGACCGCGACCAGGCTGTCGGTACCACCGGTCCGTCGGCCGGCGCTCAGGTCGTCCTCGAGCCGACGCGCGAGGAGGAGCTCCTCCAGCGCCGTCACGAGATCCGGCGCATCGAGATCGAGAAGCGGCTGGCCACGACGGATGGAGGCGCCCTCGAAGGTCACGTGGAGACGCTCCACCCAGCCGGAGATCTTGGGCGAGATCCAGCTCATCTCCGATTCGGGGTACTCGACCACGGCCGAGGTCCGCGTCGTGCGGACGAGAGCCTCGCTCACCACCTCGGCCCAGCGCAACCCGATCCGCGCGGCCTGTCCCGGCTCCAGCCGGACCGTCGCTCCCGCCTCCCCTTGCATGTCCATGTCTCGCATGCCCTCCATCTCGTCCATGCCGGCCATGTCTGCGGGTTGCGCCTCGGCCGCGCCGGTTTCCGGGCGTCCCCGGTCCGCCTCCCCGCAACCGGCGAGCAATAGCGCGAGCCCGATCGTTCCGGCTGTCCCGATACCAGCAATCGACCTCATGGTCTCGCCCCCTCGTCGAATGGTGGTCCTCTTCATGGCTCGATCTCCTCCCCCACGGCGGACTCCAGCTCCGACCATGCGACGAGCAGATCGGCCAGCCGCCGGTGGCGCTCGAGCTCAAAGCCGTACAGCCTCGTCTGGCTGTCGAGCAGCGCCAGGAAGTCCTCGGACCCGGATCGGTAGGCGGCAAGCGTGGCGGCAAGCGTGGCTTCGGCGCGCCGCAGGATTCCCAGGTCGTACAGCTCGAGCTGGCCGAGGGCGTCCAACACGTCGGAGTAGGCATCCGTCACCTCGCGCTCGATCTCGGCGACCATTCGGTCGTGTCGCGCCCGCTCCATCGCGAGGATCTCCGTCTCCTCCCGGACCGCGGCGTTCTGCTTCGCGCCCAAGAAGATCGGCAGCCGGAAGGAGACGGCGGCGTTCAGCATGTCCGCGAAGCCCTCCCGCTGGCCGTACCCGACCGTCAGCTGTGGCGCCGGCCAGCGCATGGCTCGGGCGTGTGAGACCATCTCCTCCTGGGCGCCGATGCGGGCGACGTGGGCTTTTAGTTCAGGTGTTTCCTCGAGCGCCGTCCGCAGAAGCGAGTCAAGCGGCGGCAGGTCGACCGGGCTACCGATTCCCGGCTCGTCTCCGCGGATTCCCGGCTCGTCGCCGCCAATTCCGAGGGCCGAGGCGAAGCGGGGTCCGTCCGCGCGTCCTTCGCTCAGGCGCAGGAGCCCGGGCGGGTAGGGGGTTTCCTCCAGCCGTGTGCCGGCGGGACGATCCCGCAGCGCGTTCAGGCGGGCCAGGGTGGCATGCCGGCTGGCGGCGAGCTGGACGCGCTGAGCCCCCAGTCCGTCGATCTCCAGCCCGGCTCGCAGAACCGCCGGCTGGCTGCCGACCCCCGTCGCGTAGCGAGTGTGCGTCACGTCCTCGAGTCCGCGGAGCAGCGCGAGATTCCGCTCCACGATCTCCAGCGCGCGATCCCGATAGTACAGTTCCGCGTAGGTGCGCTTCACGTCGCTCGTCAGCTCGATCCGCGCGGCGGCGATCCCCTGGTCGGCGGACGCGGCGCGCAGGGACGCCGCCTCCCGGCGATGCCTGAGTTGCCCGGGGAGTGGGATGCGCTGCCCGAGCTGGACCGTCTTCATGGTCATGAAGTCGTCCGAGAAGTCGAACGAGGTCGTCCGGAGGTTCATGAAGCCCAGCGTGAGCACGGGATCGTCCCAGGCACCGGCCTGCGAGACCCGCGATCGAGCCGCGGCGGTCTCCGAACGAGCGGCGGCCAGGCGCGGACTTCGCTCGAGCGCCTCGGCTACGAGGCGCGAGAGGGCGTCGTCCGATTCCTGGGCGGCAATGGCTTCGGGCAAGGCCAGCAGGCCGGCCACAAGGAGTAGTGGATACAGAAAAAGGCGCAACATGTCGTCCCTCGAAGGAATGCGGATACATCGAGACAGGGGGCACCATGCCCGTTGTCAGTCCGTGAACGGACGGCGACTACGAGGGGTCAGACTTTCGGAGGCGGTGGCAGGGAGGCGCGGGGAATACTCTGCAGGCGGAGCGTGACGGCCTCGCTGTACGTAAGGAGCACTGTGTCTACGTTCAGCTTCGGCAGCGACAAGGTGGCCGCCGTACACGTGCAGCCGCTCATCGAGCAGCAGTCCGGTATGCCGCAGGACATGGGCCGGTGTTCGTCGTCGTCCGACGCAATCTCGAGCGGCCGCTGGAACTCACCGCCATCGTCATCGCATGGCATTGTCGCGCGAGCACTGTCGTACGTGGTGGGTTCGACGGCACCCGAAACGTCGGGCAGAATCAACAGCGACAGGACGATCAGCAGCCTGAGCATACGCAGAACGTATTCTGGAGACTCGGAGAACACCAGCGGACGACAGTCGCAAAGCCTGCCGACATCTCCCTAGGTCGAAACGCGGCGGACGAGGCGTACCACGAGTTCGTCGAAGCTGAGGGGTATCGTTCGCTCGTAGCTCTCGTCAGGGAGGGACTGGACATCCCGGTGCCGCGGATCGCCGCGGAGTCCGCTGCCGACGGCGCGTTCAACGCGTGGGGCGAGATCGTGAGCCGCGCGAGAACGGTGCATACGAAGCGCTTCATCGTTTCCGATGGTGCCACCGACGATGCGATCGCTCTGCCCCGGCCCGCGTTCGACGTTACGCCCGAGGCCGAAACCTCGCGGGGATGCGTGTTCGATCGCAGCCGGGGAGGCACGGTGGCCCTGTTCACCGGCATTCGTGAGCGACGAGTGGACCGTGGTGTCCTGGGCTGCCAACCGCAGCCGGCGGTTCGTCGATTCGTCGTTGCGACGCTTCCGCAGCCGACCTACGTTCGCGCAAATTTAAGCTCGGAATCCATCCACCGAGGGCGCAGCGGGAGTGAGGTCGAACGTGCCGACCATGGCCAGGTTCCTGGCAGTAGTGCTCGTCGGATCGATCGGCTTCTCGGTGGCGTGTGATCCCGGCGCCCGCCAGGACGGCGATCCTGCCACCGAGGTGGCCGACGCGGCGGGCGAGGGACTCCTCCTGGAGCGCGCGCAACTGTTCCGATCGCACGTCGCCAACGGGGAGTATGCGGCCGCGCTAGCCATGATGGCGCCGGACGCCCGGCGGTGGTTCGCGCCGCGCGAGGGAGAGGGTCGGCCGTGGACGGTCGGGGACACCGCGCAAGGACCGTGGGCGCGCTGGGACAAGCACTTCGGGTCCGTGGGAGAGGTCGTGGAGTGGACGGAAGGCGACGGGTCGGTCACGGCGGTCATACGCGAGACGAACGACTACTATCGTCTGCTGGAGCGCGGAGCCATGCTCAATACGCTCACGTACCACTTCGACGACGAGGGACTCCTCGAGGGGCTGGTCATCGGAAGCGCGGGCGAGCGCGACCCTGGGCTTACCGAAGAGTTCCGGGCGTGGGCAGAGGAGAACCACCCGGAGGAGATCGCCCAGCTGATGCCCGAGGGCGAGATCGATCCGCGGCACCCGGAACGGTTCCGGCGCCTGCTCGAGGAGTGGCGGCGGGTGACGGGCCGCGGGCCGATCGAGTAGATAGCTGGCAACGCCCGGAAACGCGGAGGAAGAGTAGCCGCGGTGGCCGCGCCACGACGGCTGGAACCGCGGTTCCAGCCGTCGCCACCGGTCTAGCGTACCATGATGCGGCAACAGGCTCGACGTGAGCCTATCATGTCTGCACATGGAGAGGTCCCGATGAAGCGCACGACACGTGTTTCGGCCGTCGCGGTGGCCCTCGCCGCCGTGGCGGTCCTCGTTCTCCCCGGCGTGACCGAAGGCCAGGAGCACGACCACGCGGCCATGTCCGCCGCCGCGGCCCTGCCGCCTGCCGCCACGGCTCCGGCCGGGCAGGCCGCCTTCGAGGCGATCGCCGACGTCGTGCAGCGGCTCGAAGCCGACCCTTCCACCGATTGGTCGAACGTCGATATCGAGTCGCTCCGCCGGCACCTTGTTGACATGGACCGAGTGTTCGTGGAGGTGAGCGTCGAGGCCACCGACGTGCCCGGGGGCTCGCGGTTTCGGGTCGCCGGCCCGGGCGACGTGGTCGGCTCGATCCAGCGTATGGCGACGGCGCACGGTCGCGCCCTGGAGGGGAGCGCCGAGTACCGCGCGGCCGTCGAAACGACGGCGGATGGGGCGCTCGTCACCGTGACGGCGGCCAGCGGCTCGGCGGCGACGGCCGCGAAAATCCGCGGACTCGGGTTCGCCGGCCTCCTCGTCCTGGACGATCATCACGCCGCCCATCACTGGATGCTGGCGACCGGCGCCCGGCCGCCGGGTCACTGACGGCCCCGACCACCGGCGAGAAGCGCCCCACGCACCGCATGCTCGATCCCGCCCGTCTCGACGGCGTCGCCCTGTTCGATGGCCTGAAGCCCGCCGCGCTCCGCGAGCTGAGTGCCCGGGGCCGGATCGTCAGCTTCGAGGCGGGCGAGACGCTGTGGCGCGAGGGAACGGAGGCGCGAGGGCTGTACGTGATCCTGTCGGGACGCGTCCGCGTCGCCTCCCACGGCGCCGGGCGGCCGCTTCGGATCCACCTGGAGGGCCCGGGCGGCACGCTCGGAGAGATCCCGCTGTTCGACGGCGCCCGCTATCCCGCGACCGCCGTCGCCGACACCGCCGCAAAGTGCGCCGCCTTCGCGGATGGCGCGCTGCGGGCGGCGATCGCGGCCGACCCGGAGCTCGCCTTCCGGCTGCTCGCGAACCTCGGTTCGCGGGTCCGCGGCCTGGTGGAGCGCCTGGACGCGCTGACGGGAATGGACGTCCGCCAGCGCTTGGCCGCGCACCTGCTCGGGCGCCTCGAGGAGCGATCCGACATGGTGGTGTCACTTCGCGGCAGCCAGTCGGACCTCGCCGAGGAGCTCGGCACGGTGCGGGAGGTGGTCGTCCGTGCCCTGCGCCAGCTCGAGGAGGCGGGGGCGATCCGGCGGGACGCCCGCCGCATTCGGGTGTGCGATGCGGAGCTGCTGCGGCGTCTCGCCGATTGAGGACCGCGACGGCGCGATCTGTGGGCAAATAGACTTAGCAAAGTGGAGCCGACGGGATTCGAACCCGTGACCTCCTGCTTGCAAAGCGGCCCGATCCGGCCCCGTTCCGGCAATACGCCGGAAATGTGGGGCTTCTTACGGATCTGCTCCGTACGAATAAGCCCGAACACCGTCGGGAATCCGGATCCGAACATCCCCAACTACATCCCCAGACGGCGCGCAAGAGCAGGGCGACCGGATAGTCGGGCCAGATCTGCCGCGTCCATTCGAGACGATCGATCTATGCTGCGAAGCAAGTCGACCCCGATCGAGCGGGATTGGAGAGCTGCCGAGCCACGGCTCGCGTTACCCCCCGGGCCGGTCCAAGAGCGGCAAGTAGCTCCGCCACGGCCCGACCTCCTGGTGGTATTGCTTGGCCACGACCCGCGCGATTTGACTGATGTGCGTCTGGTCATGAGCCACCCAGGTGGCCAGGAGTTGGCGGACCGTGACCGGACCCAGCTCCGGGTGTAGACCGCGTTCGTCCAGATGGTCACGTGCCGGGGCCAGTGCCTCCAGCGCGTCCAGGTTCTCCTTGCGCAGACGGCCGAATTCCCGCAGCAAATGTCCGGTGTCCAGGTCCGCGGAGACGCGCAGCATGGCGGACCGGTCGAACGGCGAGAAGGGCTCGTCGCCCCGACCCTCGAGCATCTGGCGGAGCCGCGGAATCCAGTCGGTCTTCTCCCCGTGGACCAGGTGTCCTACCACCTCGTGAACGCTCCAGCTGCCGGGTCCTTCGCGGTTCCGCAGCCAGGGGTCGGGCAACCCGTCGAGCCAGGTCTCGAGGACCTTTGGGGTCCGCCCCAGCAGCGTACGGACGTCGGCGAGCTGGAACTCGATGGTGGGTCGCTCCGGAGACGCATCCACCGTGGCCAGCCACTCGCTCACCGGTCGGTACACGAACTCGCGACGCGGGGGATGAGGAAGATCGGCGATGAGTTCGAGGAGGTGGCCGTCGGGGTCTCTGAAGAACACGGCCGCCGCGGGCATCCACCCGTGGACGATGGGTTCGGTCATCCGGCCCTGGAGAGGCGCGTTCGGGGGATGTACCGGCTCGATCCCCCGCTCCACGAGCCAGGGGATCATGCGGTCTGCGTCCCGCTCGGCTACCCGAAGCGAAACGTGATGTTCGGCAGCATGCCGGTGCGTGATCTCCTCGACCTCGAAGAGCCCCAGCATCCAGCGGGAATCTCCGCGCTCGTAGAGGAGGAGGACACCGCCGTCGGCCGGGACACCGAAACCGTGGCGGAAGCCCAGCCTGTCGGTGTAGAAGTCCATGGATCGACGAAGATTCGTGGTGGGCAGGTGGACTTCGTAGAAACCTCTGTGGAGGCGGGGCGCCTCTGCCGACCCGGGGTGCGGTGGGTTTTCGGCGCCGTCTCGATGCGTCATGGGTTCTCCTCGGTTCGCGCCGAGCGCTCCCTCCGGAGCAGGCCGAGCACGGTCGTCGTCGGGGAATCGTCGCGTCCTCACTTGCTCAGATACTCCTCGCGCGGTGACTGGTGGAAGGTACTCGGAAGCCTACCGGGGAGCGGATCTCGTGGTCCTCTCCTGCCTGTGGGAGGACGTTTCCGGGGCGCTCACCAAAGCGCACGTTGCTCCCGGCACGATAGTCCTCGACGCCGGTAATCCCGAGGCTCCGGAGATCGTGGACACGGGTGGAAAGGTCGGCGGGGTCCCGGCGACGGTCTTCTACTGCGGAGACGAGGCCCGGGCGACGGGCACGGGCGCCTGCTCGACGTTTGCCCGCGCGTGCCGGACGGCGCGATCGACGTCACCGGTCGTGAAGTAGTGATGCACTCGCGTGCCCCGAGCCTTCAGATCCCCCGGGCGACTCTCGATCGCACGCTCGTACCATTCGTCTCCTTCGTCCCGCAGCCCGAGGCTGTGATGCGCGAGTGCCAGCCCGTGGAAGGTGCCCGAGGCGTCGTCGGTTCGGGAACGGCTTCCTCCGTGCGGGTCGCCGCCCCCAGGGCGGCCTCCCGCGCCCGGGTCGTCAGCCGTGCTCGCACCCCGTCGAGCCAGCGCTCGAACCGCGGAGCGTTCCGGACATGGAAACCCTCGAGAAATGCCCCACGGTAGAGGGCGAGGGCGCGGGCGGGCCTTCCGTCGTCGACCATTGTCTCGAACTGTTCGACGTCGCTGTCGAAATGCCCGTTAAGGCCGAGCTCTTCGTCACCGCGACTCTCGAGGACGTCGTGGCCGAGCCGTTTGCGAAGTCGGTGAACGACCTGGTTCAGCGAGTTCCGCGCCCGGGACGCGTCCGACTCCGGCCAGAACGTCGCGAGAAGGGTGTCGCGGCGCAGTGTGTCGCGGCTCGGTTCGAGGGCCAGGTAGACGAGGACCGCCAGAGGCTTCGGGGGGAGCTCGACGACGTCCCCGCCCGCGCGGACCTCCGGCGGGCCGAGAGCGAGCAACCGAATACGCGCTGGTCGTTCGGGCATCTCAGTCGGCCACACGCTTTCGCTGGGCCGCGACGTTGCGCCGCATGGCGCTCGCGACGTCTTGGAACCGCGGCTCGTCCCGCAGGTCGGTGAAGATCGGATCCAGCTCCAGGAATATGTGCTGGAGCCAGCCGTGTTCGCAGGAGCGTTCGAGCCACGAAAGGGCTGCTTCGGTTCTGCCCTGCGCCGCCAACACGGCCGCCATCTCCCAATGGAACGCGCCGTACGTCGGTCGGGCGGCGAGCAGCCGCCGAATCTTGCACTCGGCCACCTCGAGCATCTGTCTGCCGCGCGCGGCGTCGCCGGCCCGGAGGTGGGAGTAGCCGAGCACCGTTCGAATGGCCCGCGTGTACGCCCAGTTCCGGCCGTCCGGGTTCCTGCGGTAGCATCGCTCCAGGACGTCGATCGCGCCGTCGAAGTCCTCCGCGACGAACAGCGCCTCGGCAAGGGAGAAATGCCCGATGAACGCGTCGGGCTCCCTCCGGACCATGTTCCGACCCTGGTCGATGGCCCTGTCGATACGGTCCGTGGTGAAGAAGTGGTAGACGCGGGAACTTTGCGCGCGTCGATCTTCCGGATGACTCGAGATGGCCCGCCGGTGCCACTCCTCGGCGGCGTCGTGTTGACCGAGGCAGAGGTGCACCTGCGAGAGGCCGTGGAACGTGACCGAGGCATCCTCGGCCCGGGAGCCACAATGTCGGATCCAGTTTGACGCTTCCGTGAAGTCCCCCGCAAAAATGAGCGTCATGCCCAGGCGAGATGCCGCCTCACCATCATGCGGACTGTGTCGCAGGGCGGCTCGGTAAGAGCGGATCGCCTCCGTCACCCGACCGCTGTCCTCGAGGGCCATCCCGCGAGCCAAATAGGCCTCGGCGAGCCCGGGTGCGATCTCCAGAGCACGCCCCGCGGCGACGAGTGCGGTCTCCAGGGCCTCCCGGGGTCCGCCGTACAACTCGACCCAGCGGGCAATGGCGAGTGCCTGCTGAGCATGCGCCGGCGCGTACGTCGGATCCGCGCGGGTGGCCTGTTCCAGCAGTTCACGGACGGCGAGATTCTCACCGCGTCCCTCCATCAGCAGCTCCGCGGCGCGGTCGGTCAGCTCGCGTGCGAGACGGCTGGGCCGCGAGGGAAGGGAGATGGCCTCGGGCACCGCGGGTTCCGCTCCCGCCTCGACGACGAGCTCCCTCGTGACCTTCGAGGGAGAAACGCCGAGCTCCGTCGCCAGCCGACGCGCAAAGCGGCGGTACGTGCGCAGTGCGGCATCCCGGTCACCGGCGGCGAGGAGCAACCGGATCAGGCGTCGGACCACGCGCTCGTCGGTCGGGACGATCTCTAAGGCCCTTCGAAGGTAGCCGATAGCAAGGTCGGGCTGTCCGTCCCGCTCCGCATCTTTCGCGGCCGTCAGCGCCGTTTCTCTGGCACCCTTCCTCAGCCGAGCCCGCACCCCGTCGAGCCAGCGCTCGAAGCCCGGAGCGTTCCGGACATGAAATCCTTCGAGGAATGCTCCACGGTAGAGGGCAAGTGCGGAGTCGGGATTCCCTTCGTCGAGCAGAGTCTCGAACTGCTCGACATCGCTTTCGAGATATCCGTTCAGGCTCAACTCGCTCTTACCCCGGCTCTCGAGCACGTCGTTGCCGAGGCGCTTGCGAAGCTGATGCACGACCTGGTTCAACGAGTTCCGTGCCCGAGATGCGTCCGTCTCCGGCCAAAACGTCGCGAGGAGGGTGTCGCGCCGCAGGGTGTCGCGGCTCGGCTTGAGGGCGAGGTAGACGAGGACCGCCAGGAGCTTCGGGGGAAGCTCGACAATCTGGCCCTTCACCCGGACTTCCGGTGTGCCGAGAGCGAGCAATCGCACACTTGTTCGTCGTTCGGGCATCCATCCTCCCAAACGCCGATATCTGCCGGTGGGGGGCGACCGCCAGGACGGCAAACCTAAGGATCTGATAAGTGTCGCTACACAAATTAGCCGGCGCACGCTCTCGGAGCGAGTTACGACATCCCGATCACCCCCCCACGCAACCATACCGAGGAGGCAAACATGAGCAGGCTCGCAATCACGGGGCTCGCGCTCGCAGTCTTCGCGCTGGGGTGTGAATCCGCCACGGAACCCGCCGACGAGACGCTCGCGCCAACAGAGGCGGTGGAGCGTACGGACGCGCCGACGCTGAACACGTTCGCGAACAACCTGGAGGGCGGGGGTCCGCACATCTTCCGTCTGGACGACGGCCTGATAGTGGCAGTCCTGAACGATCCGGAAACCTCCCTCGCGGCCGTTCACGCGGCAGAGCCATTCTGTGGCGGAGACCTGGAGCCGGTCGACATGCAGTTCGTCGTCGACAACCCTGACGATCCGCTCGCCGATCGGATCAGGCGACTCATGCTGGCCGACCCGATCAACATCTTCGTCGTGGACGGGGCTAAATCGGGCGGCTGCTTCGGCGCGGAGCTGATCGCCTCGGGTAAGGGGAAGATGGTGAGTACGGACAACGATCTCACTGCCCTGCTGGAGAACAACGCGAACGCGTTCGGTTTCAGCGCGCACGGCACCCTGACCGGGGTGGACGGTGGTACTGCCCACTACAACGGCGTGCGCAAGATCGTGGTCAAGGACGGCCAGCCAACGAAGGCCACGATACAGTTCAACTTCACACTGCCCGGCCAGTAGCCGAGCTGCCGGCCACCTGACCACAACCCGTTCCTGGGGGGCGGGCGACCGCTCCCCAGGAGCGGGTCTCCGCACCGGCATGCGAATCATCGACGAAAGGCAGGACGACCATGAAATCGACATCCAGGATCAGATTCCGCAAGCTACCCCTCGTTCTCGCCCTCGGACTCGCGGTCGTTGGGCTGGGGTGCGAATCCGCGACCGGACCTGCCGATCAACCGCCCACACAGCCGGAACGAGCAGAGCGCACCACCGCGTCCGCGGCCACGCCGCTCCACGGACGTTCCGGTCCCGGCGTGACCGTCCCTGTGCGATTGCAGATGAAGACCGTCCACAACGTCGATCAGAGCGCCGAGGCCCTGGCGGCCTGTCCCGGTACACCCGGTTTGGCCGTGGGCGAAGGATCCGGAACGGGCACCCATCTCGGGCGGTTCGAGATCACTCGACTGGAGCATTGCAGCATCGATCTCCAGCCCCCGGTCGAGCTGGAGGACATCAGCCGGACAGGGGAATTCACCTTCGAGACCCCCGACGGAAGCACCCTGTACGGCACCTACGAATTCCTCTTCCTCCCGTTCGAACAGGGTGGTTTCTACTCGGTGTTCATCGAAGGCGGGACGCAGCGATTCGCGGGCGCTACAGGCTCCTTGGACGGTCGCGGAGATCCGGTGGTTTGCGACGACCCGCTCTGCCTCGTCAATGCCGTATGGAAACCCACGCTGACAGGTACGCTGACTTTGCCGCGACCGTAACCGGGATGAATTGCGTACGAAAGGCAGGACGAGGATGAAGTCGACATCCAGTTTTCCGGCCCGCAAGCTACCGCTCGTTTTCGCCCTCGGCCTCACCGTCGGCCTCCTGGCGTGCGACAGAGGGCCCGTGGAGCCGGCGGCGTCTGACACGTCCATCGCGGCGGACGCGGCGTCCGATGCGGAGTCCGCGCCGCTCGAAGCGCACGGTCGGGACGATGGCGCGGTCACGGTTCCCATGAAGATCCAGTTCCGGTCGGGAAGTTTCGTGGTCGTCCCGTCCGGCGATCCCCGCATCCCTGCAGGCACGACAACGGATGACTGCCCAGTGGGCGAGGCGAACCCCGAGCTCGGGCTCCCGGCCGGGTTCCCGAACGGAGGGGGCGTCGTCGTCTTCCACGGCACGGGAGAGGCCACGCACCTGGGTCGCTTCGAGATCGTACAGACCCAGTGCGCCATCCAGTTCTTCCCGGCTACCGACCCGCCGTTCGTGAACCTCGACCTCTGGTCCCGGATCACTGGAGCGGACGGGTCCGAGATGTTCACCCGGGGTCCCTACGCCACGGTCGGCTCCTTCACCCCTCCGTCGGTGCCTCGACCGATCTTCGACATCGTCGGCGGCACGGGGCGCTTCGAGGGGGCAACCGGTTGGGTGCCTCAGTCCGTCGGAGGCGAGGCCACGTGCACCGACGCCAGCGGTTTCTGCCTCGAGGGCACTTTCACGGGTGGCACGACCGAGGGCGAGCTCACCCTTCCGCGGCCGGGGCGGTAGGGGGGGACGGTCCCGGTGCTGCGACTCTGAAGCGGCGTCGGCGATTCATGAACACGAGGAGGAGAGGTGGACCCATGAGACATTCACGCATTGCCCCCCAACTCGGGGCCGCCGCCGTCCTGGCGGTCGGGCTGCTGCTCACTGGCTGCGGGGACCGGGTCACCGATCCCCTGGCGGACGGCAGCGAACTCGCGGCTCGCGGCGCCCCGGGGCCTCCGGGTGACGCCAGTCTGTTCCTGGACGACGTGTCCCTCCGTCCAGGCGTCGTCGCCGACCTTCACCTTCGCGTGTTCGTGAACGAGAGGCTTCCGTGCAGCGATCCGAAGCGCACCGCGCTCGCGATCCACGGGGTGAACCACACAGCAGCCACTTGGGAACTCCTGGCGGAGGCGTTCTTCGACGGGCCGACTCGAGACCAGTTCTGTCGCATCGCAGCGCTGGATCACGTTGGCCACGGCCTGAGCGGTCTTCCGGAGGGGGATCTCCTGTTCGGGAACCTCTCGATCCAGGACTACGCCCGCTCGGTGATCGCCGTTCTCGAGCGACTGCCCGCGCGCGGCATCCGGCCAGGGATCGTCATGGGCCATAGCCAGGGGACGCTCACCACGCAGACGGTGCAACAGATGCTGACGGACCAGGGCACGAGCCTGGCAGACCGTTTCCGGGTAGGCGACGTGGTGCTTCTCGGCACGCAGGGCCCAGCGGAGGCTCCGAACTCGATCCCCGTGGCGATCAATCCGGATTTGATCACGACGACGCCGGAGCGCGGAACCTTCGTGTTGGGCCCGCCACCCGTCTTCCAGAGCCTCTGGTTCTCGAATCTCACGTCCGTGCTCTCGTCGCGCGCTCCGAGCGTCGAAACGATCGCGGCCAATGGATGGGCGGCGGATGTGCCACTCGTCGCGGTGCTTCAGAACTTGGAGGGAGACCCGTCGCTGGATCCGTTCCCGCGTCCGTCCGTGTCGGCCGGGGTGTTCGGGCCGGATTCGGGCACCCGGCTCCAGATGATCGACTTCGCCGACGATCCGTTCTCGCTCACGCCGGACGCCGAAGCCGTATACCTGCACCTCACGGGCGACGGCTCGTTGTCCAATCTCGTGACATTGACCGATCCGGCGAACGAGGCGATCCATGACTACCAGATCACCGACCCGGAGCTCGTACGCGCCGCGATCGATCTGCCGCGGCGTGGATCGGGGCGCTGAGCAGGGAACAGCTCTCCTCGTCCACACCGACGAACGACCGAGCCGCCCGGCCGCGTGTCGCCCTCGGGGGGAAGGGCGCCGCGGTCGGGCAGTGCTCGGGTTGATTCGTCGTTGACGGGCGACCCGCAGCATCAGGCCGTGTACAGATCTCTCACGACGTTCGCCCTCGTGGGCCTCCGGCCCGCACGCGTCCGGGTCGAGGTCTCGATCCGGAAGGGCACGCCCATGATCGTCATCGTCGGGATGGCGAGCGGGGCCGCCCGAGAGTGCGTCGAGCGAATCCGGGCGGCGGCCAGCCGATCCGGGCTCCGCCTGCCCGGACTGCGGATTACCGTGAACCTCGCCCCGGCGGACCTGCCGAAGTCCGGTGCGGCATTCGACCTGCCCATTCTGATCGCGATCCTGGCGGCGGCAGGCGAGGTGCCCGGGGACGCCCTGGACGGCCTCGCGGCGCTGGGCGAACTGGGGCTGGACGGCGATGTGCGGTCCGTCCGCGGCGTCTTGCCGATCAGCCTGCGGTGCGCCGAATCCGACGACGTCCGGACGCTCGTCGTGCCCGCGGCCAACCTCCTCGAGGCGTCCGTCGCGGACGGCCTGGATGCCCGCGGTGTCGAGAACATCGGCGAGATGATCTCCCACCTGCGAGGCGGGGGCGCCTTGTCATCGGGCGCGGGCCGAGTGCCGGGCGGATCGACGTCCGACCGGGGCGATCTGACCGACGTCACGGGCCATCGGGTCGCCAAGCGGCTGCTCGAGATCGCGGCGGC
>CAZOEX010000015.1:0-18651 GCA_964578925.1 uncultured Gemmatimonadota bacterium
AGCTCACCGTGTTCCGCTATCCGCTGGCGGGAATCGCCGTGCTGCCGCTCCTGCTCGCCCTGCTCGAGTGGAACCGCAAGGCCGAGCTGTCGAGCGACCGCGCCGCCCTGCTGGCGATTCAGCATCGCGACACCGTGCTGAGCAGCCTGATGAAGCTGGCCGGCGGGACGCGCGGCGACGAGGAAGACCTCGACCTGGCCGAGTTCATCGCGCAGTCCGACGAGTACCAGGTGAACCGCGACATCCTCGACCGGGTGTACAAGCTGATGAACGTGCTCGGGGCCACGCATCCCTTCTCGGTCGTGCGGGTCGCGGAGCTGCGGACCTGGATCGATTCGGGCGCCTACGAGGAGGTCATGGAGGGCGACTACACGCGGCGCGACGAGGAGGACCCGCGCCCGTACGTCGAGGACCTGAAGGAGGCGGCGAAGGGCTACACGGACATGGCCAGCGAGATCATGGAGGACGTGGACGCTACGGTCGACAAGCTGAAGGAGAAGATGACCGACGCGTTCCGGAAGACGCGCCAGCGCTGACGGTCGGTCCTCCCTGCTCACCCGGGTCCGTCGCGGCCCGCTCGCGCCCATGCTGGCGGGGGCGGGCCGGACTCGTCATGCTATGCCCATGAACCTCCTCGTCATCGGCGGCGGCGGCCGCGAGCACGCGCTGGTGCGGAAGCTCGCGGAGGACGCGCCCCACGCCACCGTATATTGCGCTCCCGGCAATCCGGGCACCGCGCGCCACGGCCGCAACGTCCCCGTCGGCACCGCGGATGCCGACCTCCTGGTCCGGCTCGCCCGCGACCTCGAGGTCGACCTCACCGTCGTCGGCCCGGAACGGCCGCTCGCCGACGGGCTGGCCGACGCCTTCGAAGCGGAGGCCCTGCCGATCTTCGGCCCCACCGCGGCCGCCGCCCGGATCGAGGCCTCGAAGGCCTTCGCCAAGCAGTTGATGCGCTACTGCGGGGTCGCGACCGCGGACTTCCGCGTCTTTCGCGAGGCGGACGCGGCCCGGGCGTTCGCCGCGGAGCTGGAGCCTCCGATCGTCGTGAAGGCGTCCGGCCTGGCGGGCGGCAAGGGCGCGCTGATCTGCGAGGACCACGGCGAGGCGGGCACCGCGATCTACGATCTCATGGAGGAATCCCGCTTCGGAGCCGCGGGCGAAGAGGTCGTGATCGAGGAGTTCATGCGGGGCGAGGAACTCTCGGTGTTCTTCATCACCGACGGGGAGGCGGCGGTCCCCCTCGCTCCGGCCCGCGACCACAAGCGCCGATTCGCCGGCGGGCGTGGTCCGAACACGGGTGGGATGGGCGCCTTCGCCCCGGTTCCCGACGTGAACGCGGAGCTCATCGACCGGGTACGGCGTGAGATCGCCGAGCCCGTTCTCGCGGGCCTGACCGACCGGGGGGCGCCCTATCGCGGCTTCCTCTACGCCGGGCTCATGCTGACCCCCGAGGGGCCGAAGGTGGTGGAGTTCAACTGCAGGCTGGGCGACCCCGAAGCCCAGGCCGTGCTCCCGCTGATGAGCGACTCGCTCCTCGAGCCGCTCCGCGCGGTGGCCGAGGGGGGAGGCATCGAGGGCTGGCGTCCGGCGCCGCCCGAGCGTACCGCGCTCACGACCGTGGTCGTCAGCGGCGGCTACCCCGGAAGCTACGAGACCGGCCGTCCGATCGAGATACCCGAGGAGCTGGAGGGGCCCGACGTACGGCTCTACCACGCCGGTACCCGTCTGAACGGGGACCGGCTGGTCACGGACGGGGGGCGGGTATTCGGCGTCACGGGCCTGGGCCCCGACCTTCAGACGGCGGGCGACCGCAGCCGGACGGCGGCCGGCAGGATCCGGTTCGACGGCGCCGACTGGCGGCCGGACATCGGGCGGCCGGAACCGGGCTGATGCCCGAGCTTCCGGAAGTGGAGACGATGCGCCGCGGTCTCGGCGAGAGCCTCCGGGGCTCGAAGATCGCCTCGGTGCGCCTCGTCCACCGCGACATCCTGCTGGACGGCGGATCGCCGGAACGCTTCGCCGAGGACCTGGTGGGACGGAGTGTCGACGATGTGAGCCGCCGGGGCAAGAACCTCCTCTTCCGCCTGACGGAGAACGGCGGGCGGCGGGCGGGCGGCGGCGAGGCGGGGGAAAGCGGCCGAGCCGTCCTGCAGTCCCAGGTGCGCATGACCGGCCGCTTCGCCGTCGCGGAGGCTGGCGATCCGGGCGGACGGCGCCTGCGGGACGAGATCGGCTACACGCACGTGGCCGCCGAATTCGGGCTGGCGGACGGACGCACGCTCCTCTACGACGACGTGCGGCGGCTGGGGGGCTTCCGGCTGCAGTCCCCGGGCGAGTGGGCCCGTCGGGAGGCCCGGCTCGGCTCGGAGCCTCTCGCCGACGGATACACCGCCGCGGACCTCGCCGCGGATCTCGGCGACGGCCGGGCGCCGGTCAAGAACGCGCTGCTCGACCAGGGCCGGGTGGCCGGCGTCGGGAACATCTACGCCAGCGAGGCCCTCTTCCGGGCGCGCATCGACCCGCGGCGCCCCTGCGCCGCACTCGACGACGACGATCACCGCCGGCTGCACCGGGCGCTGCGGGCGGTGCTCCGGGAGGCGCTCGACGCGGAGGGGACGAGCCTGCGCGACTTCCGGGCGGTGAACGGCCGGTCCGGCGAGTTCCAGGAGCGACTGCGCGTCTACGCGCGGGAGGAGATGCCGTGCGGTCGCTGCGGCACTCCGATCCGCCGCGTCGTCCAGGCCGGCCGCAGCACCTACCTCTGTCCCTCCTGCCAGCCGTGAGACCGCCGGGTCAGAGGGCCAGCTCGCGTCCCGTCCGCAGGTCGAAGTGCACGACGGAGAGCTCGCCGTCGGCGATCTCGGCGACCGCGACCGAGGGAGCCCAGCCCTCTCCGCCGGGTCCCGCGCTGCCGGGATTCAGGAACCAGATGCCGTTCACCCGCTCCCGCCGGGGAACGTGGGAGTGGCCGTGGACGATGGCGTCCGCCTCGGGAAACTCGTCGGCCAGCCGATCGAGCTCCGCCACCCGATGGCCGTGAGCGACGCCGAAGCGCATCCCGTCCAGCTCCACCTCGACGCTGCCCGAGACGACGTCGCGCAGGTCCCAGCCGTCCGTGTTGCCCCATACGGCGGCCACCGGTGCGATGGACGCCAGGTCGGCGAGGATCTCGGGTCGGCCGATATCGCCGGCGTGCAGGATGCGGTCGACCCCGGCCAGCCGGTCGAAGACCTCCGGCCGCAGATGCCCGTGGGTGTCGCTGATCAGCCCGATCCGCATGTGACCTCTTTCTCGGAACCGCGTGTGTGGAGCCGCACGCCGCCGGACGCGTGACGAGCTACGCCGACCATACCGACGGAGAGCTCGCCGGCCTCGCGCGCGACGGTGATGAACGCGCCGCTCGTGAGCTCGTGGAGCGATTTCAGCGCCCCGTCTTCTCGATCGTTCACCGGATGGTGCACGACCGGGAGCTGGCCGAGGACCTCGCACAGGACGCGTTCGTGCGCACGTTCAACAACCTCGACCGCTACGATCCGTCCTACAAGTTTTCCTCCTGGCTGTTCAAGATCGCCTACAACCTCACGATCGATCACCTGCGCCGGAAGGAGCTCAAGACGGTCTCGATCCACGGGGCGCCGGACGCGATGACGGCCGACCAGCTGGAGGCCACGGCCGTCACGCTCGAATCGGAGGAGGAGATGCCGGACGACCGGCTCGAGGCCCTGGAGCTGGCCGACGAGCTGGAGCGCGCGATCGGTACGCTCCGGGAGGACTACCGCACGGCCATCCTCCTGCGACACGTGGAAGGCCATGCCTACGAGGACATCGCCGAGATCATGGATATTCCTCTGGGAACCGTGAAAACCTACATCTTCCGGGCGCGCCGGCAGTTGCGTGACGAGCTGGCGGACGTCTACGAGGCGCCCGAGTGACGGGCCGCTCCGATCCGGACGGGGTGAAACTCAGAGACCCCGTGCCGCGTAGGGCGGGCTGAAGGAGAGCATCATGAACGAACAGCAGATTCGACGGACGCATCTGACGCCCGACGAGGTCGAGGCCGCGGTGGAGGATTTCGCCGCGCTCGCCGATCCTCGCCGGCGTCACCTCGAGTCCTGCCGCGCCTGCGCGGGGGACGTCGAGGAGTTGCGCCGTCTGTCGGCGGCGCTCGCCGCTCTCCCGACATGGATGCCGTCGCCGGGCTTCGCCGAGCGCGTGATGGAGCGAGTGACGCTGCCGGTTCCATGGCATCGCCGACTCGCCGCCGCCGTGCGCGACCGAACCGCCGCCGGGATCGGCGTGGCGGCCACGCTGGCCGCCCTCCTCGCCGGCACCGGACTCTGGGCGACGCAATTTCCCGCTCTCCGCCCGCTCGCCCTGGCCGGGTGGCTGGCCGGACAGGCCGGCGATCTGTTCTGGTCCGCCACCCTGGCCGGCGGACGGGCGCTCTACGCCCTCGGCCTGACGGACCTGGCCGCCGCGCTCGGAGCCGATCTCACGATCACCTCCGCCGTGGCGGCCCTGGCCACCGTGGCGCTGGTCGGCATGGGAGCGCTCTCGGTGATGATCCGCCTGGTGCGCCACGAACCGCCCCGGCTCGTGGGGGCCCGATGAACCCGAATACGAAACTCAGGCTCACGATGACGAAGCTTCACGATACGATTCGCGCCGCAGCCTGCGCGCTGGCGCTCGGCGGCACGGGCCTCCTGGCCCTCGCTCCGAACGCGGCCGCTCTCCAGCAGGCCGACGCGGCGCAGGCGCAGGCCGCCGTACCGGACATCGCGGGCAGCACCGTGCTCCTGTCCAGCGATTTGGCTCGCCTCGAGCTCGAGCTCTCCTCGGGCGAGACGCACACGATCGAGCTGAACGACGGCGAGGTCCTGGTGGACGGCGAGGCGCGCGGCACCTATACGCCGGGCGGATCGCTCGAGCGCTCCTGGCGCGACTTGCTGCGGAGCCCGGAGATCGACGCCACCGAGGGGCTGACCTCCCTGCTCGCCGAATGGGCGCCCTCCGGGGCCGAGGCCGAGTCGGTGGACGCGTCCGGCCTCGAGGCCGTGCTCTCGGCCCTCGATCGCTACGACCCGACCGCGTCGGCGACCGAAGCCGAGACCGCGACGGAAGCCGTGACGCCGGACCAGGCGACCGAGCAAGTCACCATCGTTCCCCGGGCCGGCTCGATCGAGCAGCTCGCCGAGCGGCTTCGCGAGCTGAACCGGACGATGGGCCGCATCGCGGGGGAAGAGTTCGAGCTGAACGGCGACTTCGCGCTCGTCGTGCACGACGATTACCGGATCGCGGACGGGCGCACGATCGTGGGCGACGTGGCGCTCCTGGGCGGCACGCTGACCGTCGACGGTGACATCGAGGGCGACGTGCTCGTACTCGGCGGCGAGCTGCTCCTCGAACCCGGGTCGCTCGTCATGGGCGACGTCCGTTCGATGGGGGGCAACGTGGAGACGACCGGGGCGACGGTGACGGGCGAGATCCTCGCCCTCTCCGCACTCGAGCGCATGGCGGAGGACGCCGACACCGACGTGTCGGCCGACGTGAAGCAGCGCCACGACGCCGAGTGGGACTACGACGGGCGCCGTGACCGCGGCTTCTTCGATTCGATCTTCCACAACGTCTCGCACGCCGTGGGCGACCTGATCGGCACGATCGTCTGGCTTCTCGTGCTGACGCTCATGGGCGCCCTGCTCGTCTACTTCGTGCCGACCCGGCTGGAGGCGATCGCGACCGAGGCCCGCGGCGACGTGCTCCGCTCCTTCGGCGTCGGTCTCGCGGGTCAACTGCTCTTCTTCCCGATCCTCCTCCTGCTCGTCGTGATGATCGTGACCTGGCTCGTCATTCCCTTCTACCTGCTGGCCGTCGCCGTGGCGATTCCGGCCGGCTACGTGGCCGCCGCGCGGGCCATCGGGGAAGCGGTCGTGGATCGGAAGTACGAGCTGTTCGAACGCTTCGACCTCAACCGTCAGAACACGTACTACTACGTCTTCAACGGCTTCGTCGTGTTGCTCGCGCCCTTCGCGCTGGCCGCCGTGCTGCACCTGTTCGGCGACTGGCTCGGCTTCCTGCGCGGACTCTCGGTATTCGTCGGCGTCGTGCTCACCTGGACGGCGGCGACCACTGGCTTCGGCGCGATCATCCTGACGCGGGGCGGCGGCCTGGTGCGCGACTTCCGGGGTTTCCGGAAGCGGCGAGCGGTTCCTCTCGACGATCTTCGAACCGAGACTCCGGATCCGGGCGCGTCGGCTACGCACGCGGGTGACGGGGAAAGCGACGACGTGGACGCGGATGATGCGGACGACGTGGAGGACGAAGATGCGTAACGATGCTCGCCCCGGAGTCCGGGTCTCCGTGCTGGCCGCCGGGTTGCTCCTGGCCGCCGCGCCCTCGCTCTCGGCCCAGTCCTCGGAGTGGTACGAGCTCTCCTCGCGCCGTCAGGTGGACGGCGTCACCTCGCTCGAGGCGGACATCGAGTACGCGGTGGGGCGCCTCGAGGTGGCGCCGGCCGACGAGGGGCTTCTCTACCGGGTCGACCTGCGCTACGACGCGCGGCGATTCGAGCCGGCTCGGGAGTGGACGACGCGGGACGGCGCCGGGCGGCTCGCGCTGCAGCTGCATTCCGAAGACGGCGACATGGAGCTAGACGACTTCGAGGACGTCGATTCCGACGAAATGGGATCGCTCCGGATGGGGCTCAGCACCGAGATTCCGACCCGGCTGTCGCTCGGCGTGATGGCGGCCGAGGCCGATCTCGAGCTGGGCGGCGTCGCGCTGGAGCGCCTCGTCTTCCGTACCGGCGCCTCGGAATCGGTCATCGACTTCGACACGCCGAACCCGGTGCGGATGGATCGCCTGGAGCTCGCCGTCGGCGCGGCGGACTTCGAGGCGAACGGCCTGGGAAACGCGCGCTTCGACCGCATCGAGTTCGTCGGGGCCGTGGGCGACGTCCGGCTCGACTTCCGCGGTGAGTGGGAAGGATCGGCCGACGGCGAGATCCGCATGGGCCTGGGCGCCCTGCACCTCACCTTCCCGCGGGATCTCGGGGTCCGAATCGAGAAGCGGGGCATCCTCGCCTCCTTCAACTCGGCCGGGTTCGACCAGGTGGAGGACGGATATCAGACCCCGAACTGGGAATCCGCCTCGAGTCGGCTCACCCTCTCCGTGCGGGCGGGTTTCGGAGACATCGACGTGGACTTCGTGGACTGAGACCGACGCCCGACCGGCCGCTCTTCACCGGCGGCGACGGATGAATGCCGCCACGCTCAGTCCCGCTCCGGCCGCGCGTGCACCGTGTGTCCCCGACCGACGGTCAACCGCTCCGCGGCGTTTCCGTCGCGCACCGAGATCTCCAGCATCCCCGTCGAGCCGATGAGGGCGACGACCTGGCCGGGCTCGACGCTCGCGTAGGTGGAGCGAACTCCCGAGATCACCTCTCCGCCGATCTCGATGAGCGCGCTCGGGCCCAGGCTGCGACCCGGGATGTCGGTGACGATGTTACCGAACCGGTCGATGTGAGTCACCGACCCGCGGACGCTGTCGCCGTGATGCACGGGTCGGGGTATCGCGAAGGTGACCAGGTCGTCCGGATTCGCCTCCGTGCCCAGCACCGCGGGGGACTCGCCCGACGCGAGCCGCGCGGCGGCCGGCGCGAAGACGTCGCGACCGTGGAAGGTCCGGCTGGTCGGCCGCTCCGTCCCGGATGCTGGAGGCGGACGCTCGTCCGCCTCCAGGACCCGCACCTCTTCGGCCTCGTGGTGCACGAGCACGCGCGTGACCGTCCCGTTGTCCGGACCGACGTACCAGCGGCCCCCGATGCGCGCGATCACGCCGCGCCGGGGCCCGCCTCCGCCGGGATCGATCACGGCCAGGTGGATCGTTCCCTCCGGGAATCGATCCCAGATCCGCTCCAGGGCCCAGGAGGCGGCCATGATGTCGCCGGGCGGAATGTCGTGACCGATGTCGACCGGCAGCGCGTCGGGCGCCCGGGTGAGCAGCTCTCCCTTGACCTCGCCGACGAATCCGTCGGCCGTGCCGAAGTCGGTGAGCAACGTGATGATGCGCATGGATTCATGCCTCCGCGGGCTGCGGTTCCATCTCGGCCAGACGCTGGGCCGCCTTCTCCGCCACGGCGGCGAGCGCCCGGCCCTCCGCGGAGTCCGGACGGCCGATCACCGTGGGTTCCCCGCGGTCCCCCTCCTCGCGCACCGCAAGGCCTAGCGGCACGGCGCCCAGGAAAGGCACGCCGATCGACGCCGCCAGCTTCTCGGCGCCTCCCGAGCCGAAGATCTCGTGCACGGAGTCACAGTCCGGGCACACGAAGCCTCGCATGTTCTCGACCACGCCGAGCACCGGGACCTCGACGCTCTCGAACATCCGCACGCCCTTGAGCGCGCCGGTCACCGCGACGTCCTGCGGGGTCGCGACGAGCACCGCGCCCGCCACCTCGACGAGCTGGACGAGCGAGAGCTGCGCGTCGCCCGTGCCCGGCGGGAGATCGACGATGAGATAGTCCAGCTCGCCCCACTCCACCTGGTGCAGGAACTGCCGGACGATGCCCATGACGATCGGTCCCCGCCAGACGGCCGGCGTGTCCTCGCCCACGAGAAACCCCAGGCTCATCAGCTTCACCCCGTGCGCCTCCATCGGGATCACCTTGTCGTCCCTCATCCGGGGCTTGCCGTAGGCGCCGAACATCGTGGGGATGTCGGGCCCGTAGATATCCGCGTCCAGCAGTCCGACACGATGGCCCGCCTTCGCCCATGCGGCGGCGAGGTTCGTGGCGATGGTCGATTTTCCGACTCCGCCCTTCCCCGAGCTGATCGCGATCACGTGCTTCACGCCCTCCAGCGGCTCGGCGTCACGGGGATGCCGCGAGGCCTCCTCCCGGCTGACCTGCCCGGCGCCCTGCCGGCCGGGGGCGCCCCGTCCGGCGCCCGGCGGTGGTGTCGCTTCGGGCCCGGACGGCTCGACGACGGGAAGGGATCGCCCGGCGGCGGAACGCTGCCGGGGGGCCGGACCCGACGTGTCGTCGCGGGCCTCCGCCCCGGTTCCCGAGCCGCCGGCCGCCCCCGCGGCAGCCGCGTCCTTCGCCGCGCGATCGGCCTGCGCCCGGCGGAGCTCCGCCGGATCCGCGAGCGAGAACTTCACCTCCGAGACGCCCTCGACGCCGCTCGCCACGAGCCGGATCGACTCGATCAGTTGCGGAGGGTCTTCGGACCGAGGCGCCAGCTCGAGCACGGCGGTCCCGTCCTCGATGCCCACCGACCGGATTACGCCGGCGGTGACGACGTCGGGCCCATCCGGACCGGCGAGGACCCGCCCGAGGGCGGAGCGAAGGCGTTCCTGCAGCTTGGAATCAGTCATCGGAGTTCCGTCGGATATTTAGAGGCCGCGCGATCGCGCGAGACGCGTGATTCGAACGTATGGCCGTCGTGGCGTGATCGGTCAGGCGGCTTCCACCGACTCGACCGTCTTGACCTCCGGCACGATCATGCGCAGGCGCTGCTCGATGCCCGCTTTCAGCGTCAGCATCGACATGGGGCAGGCGTGGCAGGCGCCGACCATTCGGATGCGGACGCAGCCCGACGCCTCGTCGTACTCGACGAGCTCGATGTCTCCGCCGTCCACCCGGATCGCGGGCCGGATCGAGGCCAGAACCTCTTCGATCCGGTCCTCGACGGGAGGGGGTCGAGTGGCTGCGCTGGTGTCGTTCATGCCCTGCACCGTGGCCTGTTCGTGGCGGCCGGAGTCCAAAAGCGGAAGCTACCGCGGGGGTTGAACACCGTCAACGACCGTGGGTTTCGTCTCCGCAACGTGACGGACGATGCGGGCGCCGTGTTTTCGCCCGTTCTCGATGAAGATGCGATTGCCGTCGCGGCCCGCCGCCATGACGCCCGCGACGTAGAGCCCGGGAACGGCGGTCTCCATGGTCTCCGCATCGAACTCCGGCGCGCCGGTTTCCCGATCCACCGGCACGTCGAGCTCGCGGAAAAACCGCAGATCCGGATGATACCCGGTCATCGCGAGCACGAAGTCGTTCGGGAGCCAGGTCGTCTCGTCGTCCCGGCGTGAGCGCAGGAGGACGCGGCGGGGCTCGATCCGCACGACCTCGTGCTCCCACAGGACGTCGATCTCGCCGGCCTCGATCCGGTTCTCGACGTCGGGCAGGATCCACGGCTTGACCGCCGACGCGAAGACGGCGCGACGGTGCGCGAGGGTCACGCGCGCCCCGGCGCGCCAGCTCGCCAGTGCCGCCTCGACCGCGGAGTTGCTCGCCCCGACCACGAGCACGTCCTGGTCGTAGGTGCGGTGTGGATCGCGGAAGTAATGCGTGACCTTGGGCAGCTCTTCGCCCTCCACGCCGAGCGGGTTCGGATTGTCGAATCTGCCGGTGGCGACGACCAGGCGGCGGGCCTCGTAGCGGCGCGACTCGCCCGAGAGGTGGCGGGCGGCCACTTCGAAGGCTCCGTCCCCGGACCGGCGGCGCACCCGCTTCACCTCCTCGTACTGGCGGACGTCGAGCTCGAAGTGCTCGGCGACGCGCCGATAGTACTTGAGCGCTTCCCCGCGCGTCGGCTTGTCGTCCCGCGTGACGAAGGGCAGCTCCCCGATCTCGAGCAACTCCGGGGTGCTGAACCAGGTCATCCCGATCGGGAAGCGTTCCAGGGTGTGCACGATCGGTCCGCGGTCGACGAGAACGCAGGACAGGCCCGACTTCCGCGCCGCGACGCCCACGGCGAGGCCGCAGGGGCCGGCGCCCACGACGAGCAGTTCGGTGTGTTCGGGTCCGGTCATCTGGTCTCCGGTATGATCACGAGGATCTCGGCCGGCGCGCGGGCCTCACGCTGGCTCGCGAGCGGCAGCGGCGCGAGCTCCCCGGCCCGCCAGGGGTCGTTCATGTCGCGGTAGTGGGGGCTGAACGGATTGCCGCTCTGCCCCGTCGGAACCAGCACGCGGGCTCGCGGGCCCCCGGGCGTCATCTCGACCACCATTCGCTCCGACGGACCGTACTCGCTGGTCCACGGAGGCGACGGGCCGCCGGGGCTCAGTCGCTGCCAGATCTGGTACGCGTCGGGCCGCACCGTGTTCGGACCGCCCGGCGCCGGGTACGGTCCGACGTGGAAGTCGAAGAGCCGGTCGAGCCAGAAGCTGGCGCCGAGCGGATGAGCATGGCGCTCCTCGTGCACTTCGCCCCAGCTCCTGCCTCCGATCTTCTCGATCGCCGCGGCCATGGCACGCTCTTCCAGCTCGGCCAGCGTCTCCCGGACGTCCGGTGACGACACGTCGTCCACCCACGGGTTCGCGTCGCCCTCTTCGAGGACCGTCAACGTCGACACGACCGGGAAGAGCGCCCGGTCCAGCGCGGAGCTCCACTCGTCGGCGGCGATCAGCGAGCGGAGCCCGTAGAACCAGGTGTAGAAGAGCGGCGCCGCATGCGAATCCATCTCGACCATGCGGTCCCAGGCAGCCAGCGTGTCGGCCACGTCCGCCTCGTCGATGCGGCGCGCGGCCTCGATCGCCCGACCGATCGTCCGATCGGCGAGCAGGCTCCGGACGTCGCGCTGCAGCGCGGCCGTCGCCGCGGGGGTCCAGTCGCGCCGGACGGCGAGCGCGCGCGTGATCCGCTCCGCGCGGAAAGGCACCGGCCAGTCGGCGCCGATCGCCCCGTCCAGCCCCTCCGCCTGCAGGTTGTTCGCGGTGGCGATGAAGTCGCGGGTCGGCGCCGTGGCCGACGGATGGCGCTCCCGCGGCCAGGTGCCCGGCCATCCGTCACCGACCACCTCCGCGGGGGCCGGAAGCGCGCCGTCCCAGGAGCGGAGCGGAATGCTGCCCGCGAGGTGATAGCCGATCCGTCCGTCGGAACCCGCGATCACCAGGTTCAGGTGCGGCTGCGTGAACGTCTCCGCGGCGGCGTGGAATTCCTCCAGCGAGGTCGCCCGGTTCATGGCGAGCAGGCCGCCGAGGCCGACGGGAACGCGGTCCGGGAGGAAGATCGCCGAGAGGGTGCCCGGAACGTTGTCGAGCACGTCGCTCACCACCGGTCCGCGCACGGTCGAACGCACGGTATCGACCCGTGATTCGGCGCCACGAACCCGGATCGTCTCCGGCCGAGCTTCGAACTCGAGCCAGGCCTCGCCCTGCCGGTATCGGCCCCGTTCGTCGACCGTCTCGACCGCGAAGTCCATGTCGTCGACCATCGCGTTGGTCGCGCCCCAGGCGACGTGCCGGTTGAAGCCGACCACCACGCCGGGCAGCCCCGGCAGGGTGAAGCCGGCGACGTCCGGACCGCCGTCCGCCACGTGCACGGCGGCGATGTACCAGATCGAGGGTGCCCGGAGGGCCAGGTGCATGTCGTTCGCCAGAATCGGTGACCCGGAGGCCGTGCGCGATCCCCCCACGACCCACGCGTTGGAAGCGGCCCGGATCGAAACCGACGAAAGCACCTCCAGGGGGTCCCGGGCATCGGGCTCGCGCCCGGCGCCGGGCACCCGGGAGGCCTCCGCGGCGACGTTGCCGTCGGCGTGCGGGGACGACGGAGACCTGGCGCCGCGCCGCGCGGTCGAGCTCACGGCATCCGTCGCCTGCGGCTCGTCGGGCTCGAAACCGGTCACCGTCTCCGGCGGCGGTTCGATCCGGCCGTCGAGCGTCTTCGGACCCCACTCCGGATAGCGGGGATGCAGATAGGCCGCCTTCTCCGGGGGCAGGTGGACGGCGGCCCAGTGCCGCGACAGATCGCGCTGCCAATGAGACAGGTCGAGGCTCATGACGAGGCCGATCGAGAGGCTCGCCTCCACCGTCCAGGGCTCGGGCTCGACGCGGAGAAGGCGGAATTCGGGCGGCAGGGGCCCGCCCGCCGCCAGACGCGCATTCACCCCTTCGGCGTACGACTGCACGGCGGCCCGCTCGTCGGGCGTGAGCATCGCCGCCGCCTCGCGCGCCATCCGCGCCAGACCGAGGGTCCGGGTGACGCGATCGGTCGGATAGGCCGGCTCGCCGAACAGCTCCGCCAGTCGGCCGGACGCGATGCGCCGCAGGAACTCGAGCTGCCAGAGCCGGTCCGAGGCGTGCATGTAGCCCAGCGCCCGCCAGGCGTCGAGTTCGGTCCGCGCCCGGATCGTGGGAATCCCCAGGCTGTCCAGCTCCACCGTCACGGAGTCCGACAGCCCCGCGACCTCGATCGGGCCGTCGGGCCGGTCGGCGCTGGCGGCGAGCCGGAACCAGACGAACGTCACGACCAGGCCGAGAAGCCACAGGACGACGAGCGTGGCGAAGAACGCCCGGCGTCGGAACCTCGTGTGCTTCACCCGGCGCCGTTCTCCGGTCGGGACTCACGGGACGTCGCGGAATCGGCCGGGTCGTCCTCGCTTCCCAGTGCGAGAAAGAGCGACTCGAAGGCGTCACCCGAGGCGCGAAGGAGCCGGCGGGCCTCAAGCCGGACGAGCCAGCTTCGGCAGGCATCGGTGTCGCCGCGGAGGCAATCTGCGATCTCCGCGGCGCGTGCGCGGCCCCGTTCGGTCAGCGCGCGCCAGACCGTCTTCGCCTCGGGCTCGACCCGCCCCAGCAACATGGCCCGTCGCCGCGCGGTGCGCGCCGCCATCGCGAGGCCACGGCGGTCGAGCGCGCTGGCCACCGGATCGATGTGCTCGTCGTCGAGGCCGTCGAGCACGAAGTAGTGCGGAGCCGGGGGTCCGGGACGCGAGAGCGTATCGTGCAGGAGCCGGGCGACGACCTCGTCGGCGCAGCTGAAGTCGATCACCGCCACGTCGCTGAAGTCGAGCACGGTGAGCGACGGCCCCGACGCTTCCTCCACCATCCGCTCGATCGTCAGCCGGACGGCCCGGCCCGTGTGGCGGGTCACCAGGTACGTCTGGTAGAGCGTCGCGACGGCGACCGACGGACGGCCCGCGGGGACGGAGCTCATCGGCCCTCTCCCTCTTCGCGAGCCGGCATCACGATCAGGATCTGCGCGCCGGGAAAGGAGGGCAGACCCCGCTGCAACGGCGGAAGATCGTCCCACTCCGGGACGATCGCGATCTGGGCGTTGCCGCTCCGGATCGCCAGCTCGCCGTCCCATTTGACGACCTGCCGGCGAATCGCCTGGAGTCCCTGGCCGCGGCCGGGATCGCGGAAACGCGACTCGCCGTGCAGCAGCGCCGCCTCGAGCGCCGTGGCCGGCGACCACGACTCGCCGTAGCGCCGGGCGTGCTCGGCGGCGAGGGAACCCTGGAAGCCGACCCCCACGTCCATCACGGCCAGCATCAGCACCTCGCGGCCCAGCCGTCGCTTGTAGTCGTAGGTCTGGGCACAGACCCAGCCGTCCGCGTCGCTGTGCTCGATGATGTTCTGGCAGACCTCCGAGAGCATCACGCTGAACTGGATGACCGCGGGCTTCGGGTAGTGGAGCTTCTTCTCGAGAATGGATGCGGCCCGCTCGCGCACCCGTTCCACCACGAGATGGACGTCCCGGTGGGAGCGGACCGGCGTGATCTCGAGGAGGGCGTCGTGCGGCCCGTGCGTGCGCGGATCGACCGGAGGCACGTCGAAGATCCCGCCCGCCGCCTGCCAGAACCCCATGAACTCGGCGTAGGACCGGACGTCCTTGTTGTCCGGCATCTCGATGGCCGGCGGGTGGCCCGTGCGGTCGCGCACCACCCGGCCCACGGCGAGCAGACCAATCAGGCCGTACGGGGAGACCCAGCGGACGTGCCGGGCATTCAGCAGGACGCGGGCCGGCTCCTCGGCGAAGGCCCGATCGAGCTCGAGCAGCAACTCCTCGAATCCGCGGTGGTCCATCTCCTCCGGCACGTCGACCACGCGGCTCACCTCGCCGACTCCCCGGCGAGCGACATCTCACGGAGCGCGTCGACGAGTCCCTCGGTCCCGGGGTGACCGGCCGTCGCGGCGCCGAACCGGTTGGCTCGCCGGGCGGCGTCGGCCGCCGACATGCCGGCGACGAGGCCGGCGACACAGGCGGCGCCCCACACATCGCCGCAACCAGTCGGGTCGACGGGGATCCCGGCGACGGACGGCGCGGGCGGAGCCTCCACCCGACCCCCGGCTTCGGACGTCGCCCACGCCGCGCCGTCCACGCCGAGAGTGCAGAAGGCCCCCGTCGCGCCGTCGTCCACCAGGGCGCGGATTCCCTCCAGGGGATCGTTGCGTCCCGTGAGCAGCGCGATCTCGGGCTCGTTGCCCTGGATCCAGTCGAAGCAGCCGATCCAGTCCTCGCGGTCCGGGAGCGCGCGCCGCACGCGGATGCCCGACGCGTCGACGCCCAGCAGGAGCGAGTGGACGTCGCAGTAGACGGGACCGTCGAAGTGCCGTCGGAGCGCGCGCGCCGCGTCGAGGTCGAGCTCCCAGCCCGCGATGAAGTTCAGGTAGAGCGCGTCGCACTTCGCCGCCAGCGGCGCCAGCTCCTCCCACGTCCATCCCGGTACGCCGCCCTCGAGGCGCTCGCTCCGGTCCCCGCGATCGTGATAGCGCAACTCGACCCGGTTGTTGGGCTCGGGCACCCGGCGCAGGCCCTCGAGCCCGACCGCTCCCGGCAGAGACGCGACCCGGCGCGTGGCCGACTCGTACACGTCCTCGCCCACCTTGGCCAGGGGCAGGAAGGACCAGCCGTCGCCTCGCGCCACTTCGAGCGACTCGAGGGCGTACAGGAGCCCGCCCCAGTCCTCCAGGGGTTGCCCGCCGCCGGACGACCCGTCGGTCCCCTCGCCCGGCGGAGGGTAGATCCGGTCGAGGACGATCGTGCCCAGCGCTCCGATGACCGGCACGCTCAGTCCTTCTCCAACCGGGCCATCCGGAAGACACACGCCGCTCCGATGACCCCGGCGCTCGTGCCCAGCTCGCTCGTCACGATCTCGCAGCTCTCGAACGCGGGACGGAACGCCCTCCGCCGCACCTCGTTGCGCAGCGGCTCCAGCAGGTGGTCGCCGGCCCGCGTGACGCCGCCGGAGATCACGATCATGTCGGGGTTCAGGATGTTGATCAGGTTGGCGAGGCCGGAGCCTAGGAACTTGGCCGTGTCGCGCATCACCTCCCGGGCGAAGGCGTCGCCGGCGACGATGCCTTCGTAGACCGTCTCCGCCGTGATGCGCGACAGCTCGCCGTCGACGAGATCGGGCAGGAGGCTCTCCTCGCCGGTCTGCAGGCCCTCGACGGCGCGCGCCGCGATCGCGGGGCCGGAGGCGTAGGCCTCGAGGCAGCCGTAGTTGCCGCACTTGCACTTCCGACCCGTCGAGTCGATCGACATGTGACCGACCTCGCCCGCCACGTCGGAGGCCCCGTGGTAGAGCTCCCCCCCGAGGACGATGCCGCCTCCGATGCCGGTGCCGAGCGTCACGCCGATCATCGACTCGACCTCCCTGCCGGCGCCGACCCACCACTCGCCGATCGTCGCGGCGTTCGCGTCGTTGTCGAGCTCCGCCGGAAGACCCACGGCGTTGGCGATGAGGTCGCGCAGCGGGAAGTTGCGCCAGCCGAGATTCGGGGTCTCGATGACCGTGCCGGTCGATCGGTCGAGGGGGCCGGGGGACCCGATCCCGATGCCGACGATCGCCCCGTCGTCGAGCTCCGCCTCCTCGGAGGCGATCCGCATCGACTCGCGGGCCATCCCGATGATCTTGTCGACCACGTACTTCGGCCCGCGGTCGGCCTGTGTCGGCGCCGTGTGGAGCCCCAGTACCCGCTGACCGTCGGACGACACGACCCCCGTATTGATCGTCGTGCCGCCCAGGTCCACTCCCGCGATGTATCGTCCGTCGTTCACTCCCACTCCTCGTTCAGCATCTCGTGCACCGCCGTCTCCACCTCGTCCACTTCGATGAGGCGCATGCATTCGCGCCTCGCGTCCGGAAGCACGTACCCGGCGCCCCGGCGGGGGCACTCGTTCTGGACGCACGGCACGCACGGAAGGTCGAATCGTCCGATGAGCCGGACGGGCGAGCCGAGCGGCCGCGTCTGCCGCATGTCCGCCGGGCCCACGAGCGCGACCATCGGCGTTCCGAGTGCCGCCGCCAGGTGCATGGGACCCGTATCGTTGGTGACCAGAAGATCGCACGAACGGAGCGCTCCGGCCAACTCCGGCAGCGACGTCCGCCCTCCCAGATCGAAGGCGCGATCCCCGGCTCGACCGGCCACGACGGCGGTGATTCCCGTGTCGCGTGGACCACCGAAGATGAGCACCGTGGCGCCGTACCGGCCGAGGCGTCCCGCCAGTCGACCGAATCGCTCCGGCGGCCAGCGACGCGACGGTCCGTTCGCGCCGGGGAAGAGTCCGACGACCGCGCCGGCGGACCGCTGCGCGGCGGAACCCTCCGGCGCGATGCGGATCGCGGCGGCCGCGGTCGCCTCGCTCCACGCTCTGCGCGCCCGCTCGACGCCGGCACCCGCGAGCCGCGGGGCTTCCGGCGGCTCGGATCCCTCGAAGCCGCAGATCGCCAGGTACTCGTTCACACGGTGTCCCTCCAGGAGCGGGCCGCGATCCAGCCGATCGGTCAGCAGCAGCGTCCGCCCTCCACCCGCCGTCCCGCGCAACGTCCGCACTCCCGCCAGGCGGAGAATGATGGCGGAGCTGAACGACGGAGTCAGCGTGATCGCGCGAAGCGTGTTCGCCGCCGCGGCCCGCAGCGCCCGCGCATTCCGCCAGACCGCGCGGCGGTTCTGGAGCGGCACGGTCTCGACGGCCAGCTCCGCCATCTCGACGACGGGGACCAGCCAGGCGACGACCTGGAGGAGGGGCGCGGGCCGGCCGGCCTCGGCTTCGCGCGCCACGGCACGGCGCAGGGCCGGCAGGGCGAGGACGAGCTCGCCGAGGTGGTTCGGCGCTCGCAGGACGAGCCGCTCCCCGGTCGCCGCCGGATCCGCCGTCCGCCCCGTCATCCGCCGCGCGTTCTCCGTCAGTCGCCGACCTGGAGCACCGCGAGGAAGGCCTCCTGCGGAATCTCCACCGAGCCGACCTGCTTCATGCGGCGCTTCCCTTCCTTCTGCCTCTCCAGCAACTTCCGCTTCCGGGTGACGTCGCCCCCGTAGCACTTGGCCGTCACGTTCTTCCGCATCGCCCGGACCGTCGTGCGGGCGATCACGTCCTTCCCGATCGCCGCCTGGATCGCGACCTCGAAGAGCTGTCGCGGAATCAGCTCCTTGAGCTTCGTGGCCACCTTCCGGCCGTAGTCGTAGGCCTCGTCGCGATGCACGATCACGCTGAGCGCGTCGACCGGGTCGCCGTTGATCAGGATGTCCAGCTTCACGAGATCCGATTCCCGGTAGCCGGCCATCTCGTAGTCGAGCGCCGCGTATCCGCGGGAGACCGACTTCAGCCGGTCGTAGAAGTCGAGCACGATCTCGGCGAGCGGCATGTCGTAGCGGATCTCGACCCGGTTGGGATCGAGATACTGGAGCGTGTCGTACTCACCCCGGCGATCGTGGCAGAGCGTCTGAATGCCCCCGATGTAATCGTCGGGCGAGACGATGCGCACGTGGACGTAGGGCTCGGAGATCGACTCGATGGCGCCCCGGTCCGGCATCTTGCTCGGATTCTCGACCTCGATCGTCTCCCCGTCCGTCAACTCGACGTGATATTCCACGTTGGGGATCGTCGTGACGAGATCGAGGTCGAATTCCCGCTCGAGCCGTTCCTGC
>CAZOEX010000015.1:18661-19724 GCA_964578925.1 uncultured Gemmatimonadota bacterium
TGTGCAGCATGCCGAGGAAACCGCAGCGGAAGCCGAAGCCGAGCGCCTGGGAGGTCTCCGGCTCGTAGTGCAGGCTCGCGTCGTTGAGCTGCAACCGCTCGAGCGCGTCCCGCAGCTCCTCGAACTGGTCGGAATCGGACGGGTACAGCCCGGCGAAGACGACGGGCTTCGCCTCCTGGTAGCCCGGCAGCAGCTCGGCCGCGCGGTTCTCTGCGTCGAACAGCGTATCGCCGACCTTCGTGTCGCCGATCTGCTTGATCTGCGCCGTCAGGTAGCCGACCTCGCCGGTCTCCAATCGTCCCGTCGGCTGGAAGCCGAGCCGGAGGTAGCCGACCTCGTCCACCTCGTACTCGGCGTCGGTCGCTCCGAATCCGATCTCCATGCCCTCCCGGAGCATCCCGTCGACCACCCGCACGAAGGGCACCGCGCCGCGGTACTTGTCGTAGAGCGAGTCGAAGATGAGCGCGCGGAGCGGCGCGTCGGGATCCCCCTCGGGCGACGGTACCCGCCGGACCACCTCTTCGAGCACGGCCTCCACGCCCTCGCCCGTCTTGGCCGAGACGAGAAGGACCTCGTCCTCGTCGATGCCGATCAGATCGCAGAGCTCCTCGCGGCGCCGCTCCGGCTCCGCGGCCTGCAGATCGATCTTGTTGATCACCGGGATCAGCTCGAGTCCGGCCTCCAGCGCCAGGAAGAGGTTCGAGATCGTCTGCGCCTCGACTCCCTGGCTCGCGTCGACGATCAGGAGCGCGCCCTCGCACGCCTCGAGGCTCCGGCTCACCTCGTAGGGGAAGTCGACGTGGCCCGGGGTGTCGAGGAGGTTGAGCTGGTACTCGACGCCGTCGTCCGCCTGATACGGCAGGCGGATCGCGTTCAGCTTGATCGTGATCCCGCGCTCGCGCTCCAGCTCCATGGAGTCGAGCATCTGCTCCTTCATCTTGCGCTGGTCGATCGCTCCCGTGACCTCGAGGAGGCGATCCGCCAAAGTCGACTTCCCGTGATCGATGTGCGCGATGATCGCGAAGTTGCGGATGCGATCCATCGCCCGGCGGCCGACCTTCGA
>CAZOEX010000016.1:0-4849 GCA_964578925.1 uncultured Gemmatimonadota bacterium
CGGTCGAGCTGACCGACGAGATCCTGCGCCTCGACCCGGACGAGCTGGACTTCCGCCTCACGTTCACGGCGGATATGTTCGGCGAGATCGGGCGTCACCACCTGCGGCTCGACCTGGGCGACGCGACCCCCGGCGAGTACTCGCTGGCCGTGCGCATCCAGGACGCGGACACGAAGGCCTACAGCCTGCCGTCGATCACCGAGGTGTTCGTGGCTGAGCGAGACTGAGCGGGCAGGCGCGTCGGCGCTACCGGCTCGTCCGGTCCCTGCTTCTCAGATCCTCATCGACGTTGCGAAAGTACCAGGAAGCGGCGGCCGTCCGGTTGTGAAAGCTGGCCTCAGAACCACCGCACGCTGTAGGTGAGCTGCGCCCCGCGCCCACGCTCCGGCGCCAGGTCCTTGATGAACGACGAGTGGTTCCGGTACAGCTCGTCCGTGAGGTTGTAGAGACGCAGGCTGAGCATGTGCTGCTGGTCGCCGGCAAGGAAGGTGTATGACGCCGTGAGGTTGAGCAGCGCGTATCCGTCGGTCGACGTCTCGGCGCCGAACGTCCGGTCCTGCTCCGCCGCCAGCACGACTTCCGGTCGCAGGTCGAGCCCGGCCAGATGCCAGTCGAGACCGAGACGCGCACGGAAGGGTGGAATCCGCGGAAGGGGCTCGTCCGTTGCGCTCAGCTCCGCCCGCACGTAGTCCGCGCCGCCGAGCACCCGCAGCCCCTCGAACAGGCGGACGTCGGCCGTCGCTTCGAAGCCGAGGTACGTGGCGTCCCCCTGGGCATACTCGCCGACCGGCAGGCCGTCCTCCGTCTCACCCGTTGGAGCCAAGTAGATGTAGTCGGAGATGTCGTACAGGAAGGCGCCGATCTCGAGGTTGAGCGGCTCCGACTGGTAGCGGATTCCGGCGTCGATACCGTTCGTCGTCTCCGGTTCCAGATCCGCGTCGCCGAGCTCGAACGTCAGGGTCCCCACGTGCGGGCCCTCGTTGTACAGCTCCTCCAGCGCCGGGGCGCGGTGCGACCGGCTCAGGTTGGCGTACAGGGCCGCACCGTCGGCGACCGGAACGTTCAGCCCGACGGAGCCCGACAGGCTCGTGAAGTCGCGATCCGGCCGTGCCGGACCCGTCCCGCTCGCCGGATCGTCCACGTCGTACGCGTTCGTCTCCAGTCTCAGCCCCGCCGCGACACGCAGGCTCTCGAAATCGAGCTCCTCAAGCGCGAACACGGCGAACGACCGCTGGTCCACGGGCGGGGAGAGCGCCTCCTCGCCGATCGCTTCGAAGGCGCGGAACTGGCCCCACACCCCGACGGTGCCCGTCAACCGGCCGATCCGCCGCTGATTCGCCTCGGCACGCAGGACGAGCGTCTCGTTGGAGAAGCGGGTGCCGATCTCCTCGCCCTCCAGCTCGCGGTGCGACCAGTCGGTCCAGGTGGCGTGGGCGTGCGCGTCCTCGAGGAACCCGCCCAGCTCGCGCAGGCCACCGTTCAGACGGAAGGCCGTCCGCTCCCCGTCGATCTCGATCTGCTCGCCGTGCTCTTCCTCCTCGCCGTGCTCTTCCTCGCCCCCCGGCTCTCCGCCGCCTTCCTCGTGCTCGTGGAACTCCGCGGCGAAGGGCACTCCGTACACGCCCTGGTCGTAGCTGACGCTGCCGTCCAGGAAGGCACGATCCCAGTGGCGTCCGCCGCCGACCGTAAGGCGCTGCAGGTCGGACGCCGTGTTGGGCACGACGCCGTCGGGCGCGTCGTAGTCGCCGGTGCGGCGTGCTCCGGCGCCGCCCCATACCACCCAGCCGTCGGCCCCGTACTGCGCCTCGAAGTTCGCGCCGAGCCGCTCGTCCGCCGTGCCGCCGTCCAGGGTGGCGAAGCCCGTTAGGCCCATCGGCGGGGGCTCGTGGGTGAAGTCGTGGTAGCTGATCGCGTTGACCACGCCGCCGATCGCGTTCGACCCGTAGAGGAGCGTCGCCGGTCCCTTGAGGATCTCGACCCGCTTCAGGGCGGCGGGATCGCTGAGCACGCCGTGGTCACCCGACTGGCTCGAAACGTCGCCCGTTCGCAGGCCGTCCGTCATGATCAGCACGCGGTCGCCGTCGAACCCGCGCACGATCGGACGGGCGCTCCCCGGCCCGAAGCTCCGCTTGGCGACGCCGGGCTCGGCCTCGAGCGTCTCGCCCAGCGTCCCTGACATGCGCTCCGCCAGGTCGCGGGCCGACACGGAGCTCACGGCGCCGAACGACTCCAGCGCCGTCGTCTGGCCGCGCGGATTGCCCGTCACCGTGATCGCCTCGAGGGTGTGCGCGATGGCGAGCCGGAAGTCGGTGCGCGCCGTGTCGCCGGCCGGGACGGCGATGCGGCGGCGGTCGCTGCGGGCGTTCCCGCGCTGCGCGAAGATCTCGTGCTCCCCGGCAGGTACGCGATCGAGAATGAAGCCGCCCTCGGCGTCGGTCACAGTGACGCGATTCAGCCCGGGCAGGTTGACCGTGGCGCCTTCGATCGGCTGCGAAATCGCTCCCTCGAGCAGCACGCGTCCGGCGACCGTACCCGTAGCTTTCTGGGCCCCGAGGTCCGGGGGTGTGGCGGCCGTGCTCGCGGCGAGCGAAACCATGGCGAGCAGCAGGCTCCCGTACGGTGGAGCCTTCAGAAGAGTCGACATTTTTCCTCCCACGAGCACCCGGCGGTACCGGCGGCTCGTTCCTTCGCGTGACGTGGTGGGCAGCCGTCCGGACGGACGACTGCTCGAGAATCAACGGGTCAGGCGAAGCGTGCGGGAGGATCGCGAAGTCCGCCCCGCCGGACGAACGGGCGCGGCGGAGCGTCGCGAGCTACGTCGTGACGGGCTTCGGTCGTCTCGGGAACGGGTGGGGCGAGATCCGGTGGGTCACCGCCGTCGACCGCGGGGGACAGACCGGCGACGCAGGCGACGCAATCGGAGGACGCCGGGGCACCATCGGGGTGTCCGTGGATCCGGACGAGATCGCCGGAGAACAGAAGCGTGAGGGCCAGGAGCAGGCCGACGACACGTCCAGCGACGACGCTTCGCCGGTCGGTTCCGCCGCTCGGTATCCTTCTGGCGCCCTCGATTTTCCCGTTCATCGCACCATCGTACCGGGAAGCGACCGGAAGGTTCACCGGTCAGGAGCGGTATTTCGTCCGCACCTCGCGCACGACGTCCGGTTCACCCAGGAAGGTCAGGCAGTCGCCGGCCGCCAGCTCGGTCTCGGCACGCGGCACCATCGCCGTGCCGGAGCGCTCGATGAGCACGAGCAATGCACCGCGGGGAAATCCGATATCGCGGATCATCCGTCCCGCCAGTTCGGCGGTCGCGCCTTCGCCGCGGACCTTGACAGTCACGAACTGGTCCTCGTGCAGGAGGATTTCCTTGAGCTCGTTCGGCGTCTCCGCCGCCAGCCACCGCTCGACGAAGTTCTCATGGCCGGCCAGCTTCGCGATCCGCGCGAGGACCTGCAGATGTGGTCCGGTCGCGGCGCGCGGACTGACGAGGAAGAAGAAGGCGTGGATCGGCCCATCCGAGCCCTCGATCTCGATCCCCCGACGGCTTCGCAGCATCAGGAGATGCGGTTCGGAGACGTCGGTGCGCCGCAGATGCGGAAGGGCGCAACCGTGGGAGATCGGGATCAGGTCGAGGCGGGTCTCCTCGCTGAAGCCCTCGAACAGCTCCTCCGGGGGCGCCTCGACCAGCTCCGCGAGGCGGTCGCTGGCCCGCCGGATGATCTCCTCGAAGGATTCGACCTCGTCATCCAGGTCGACCACCAGCCCACCGGCGACCGCTTCCTCGAACGGCGCCGAACCTCCGAGGGCCTTCTCCTTGATGATCTGGCGCAGCTCCGGCTCGAGTCCCTCGTCCCGACGGCGGCCGAGCCGCTCGAAGACGTGGTAGATGGCACCCTCGCGCGTCACCTTGCCGCGGGAGTACGCGAAGTACCAGACGAGGCCGGCCCCGATGATCCCGAGCGAGAAGAGGATCGAGAGGGCGCCCAGCTCCCAGATGAGCCAGAGCGGGATCGCGACGCCCGCGATTTGCATCCACGGATACAGCGGCGACCGGTACCCGGGCGAATAGGAGGGCAGGTGGCTCTCGCGCATCACGATGACGCTGAGATTGATGAACGAGAAGATCAGAAGCTGGAACGCGCTGGCGAGCTTGGCGACGCTCTTCACGTCGAAGGCGAGCAGCACGACGATCATCGCTCCGGCCGTCAGCACGATGCTGCGGGTCGGCGTGCCGAGGCGTCCCAGCTTCGCCAGCCCCTCGGCCACCAGGCCGTCGCGGGCCATCGCGAGCGGATAACGCGACGCGGAGAGGATGCCCGCGTTTCCCGTCGATGCGAAAGCAGCGAACGCCGCCGCGACGACGAGCGCGAGCCCGACCGGTGAGGGGAGCCAATCGAAGAACGCTTCGGCGGCCGTCGCCACCGGCGTCAGGTCGGAACGCAGCTCGACGGGATCGAGGACGGCAACCATGATGGTGACACCGAGCACGTAGACCGTCGTGGCGATGACGAGCGAGAGCAGCATCCCGCCGGGGATATTCCGATCGGGATTCTCGACCTCCTCGGCGACACTCGCGATCTTGGTGAGGCCGGCGTAGGAGACGAACACCAGCCCGGTCGTCGTCGCCAGTCCCTCGAAGCCGAACGGGAAGAACGGGGTGAACTGCGATTCGATCACCGGTCCCACACCGAGGAGCCCGACCTCTATCAGCCCCTGGACGATGAAGAAGCCGAGGACGGCGAGCAGCGCGTAGACGAGGACCTGCTGGAGTCGCGGGGGGGGCGTGCCGCCCCCCCCCGGGATCGCCGCCCACGCGCGCCGGGGGCCCCCCCCCCCCCCCCCGCGC
>CAZOEX010000016.1:4859-19352 GCA_964578925.1 uncultured Gemmatimonadota bacterium
GACGAGGACCTGCTGGAGTCGCGTCGTCTGCTTGACGCCGACGACGTTGAACGCCGCGAAGGCGAGCGTGAGACCGACAGCGACCGGCCGGATCTGCACCTCGAAGAAGAGACCCAGATACGCCCCGATTCCGATCAGGGCGAACGCGCTCTTGAGGACGAGCGCGAACCAGATCCCCAGTCCGCCGACGGTGCCGACGAGGGGACCGAGACTCCGGTCGAGGAAGTAGTAGGTTCCACCGGCGCGCGGCATCGCCGTGCTCAGCTCGGCCTTGCTCACGAGGGCCGGGAGGACGAGCAGCCCCGCCGCGAAGTAGGCAAGCACCACCGAGGGCCCGGCCTCGGCCGTCGCGAGACCCGGCAGGAGGAAGAAGCCCGAGCTGATCATCGCGCCGGTCGAGATCGCGAACACGTCGCGCAGGCGCATGCTCTTCGACAATCGCTCGTTGTCCTGCTGGTTCAGCTCCGGCAGTCCGTCCTCCCGACTCCTGGTTCCGTTTTCGAGATCGCCTTCAGCACGGGAAGCCCCCGGCTGGCGCGCAGGCCCTCATTCCCCCGGCCGCTGATGCGAACCTCGACGAGACGTCCCGGCTCCTCACCGGTCACGCGCACCCGAAGGTAATCGCCGGACAGCCCCATCGCTCCGGTCTCGACGACGACGCGCGCGCGCTCGCCGATCCGTCCCGCCGCATGGGCCTGTCCCTTTGCGACCCCCAGGTCGCGCAGCTCGCGCGCCCGGTCGGCCGCGATCCGTTGCGGGACGCGACCGTCGAGTGTAGCCGCAACGGTACCATCCCGCGGGGACCATGGAAACACGTGCAGATAGGTGTAGGGCAACTCCTCGATCAATGCGCGGGTACGCTCGTGGTCCGCGTCCGTCTCTCCCGGGAAACCGGCGATCACATCGGCCCCCAGCCCGAGTGGCGCGACACGGCCGGCGATCTCGAGCACGCGGGCCCGATAGGCCTCCCGGGTGTGCCAGCGGCGCATCCGGCGGAGCACGGGGTCCGCGCCGCTCTGCAGCGGAACGTGCAGATGCGGCGCAAGCGCGCCGCCGGACGAAGCCAGAAGATCGAGGAGCAGATCGTCGATCTCCGTCGCCTCGATCGATCCCAGCCGAAATCTCACCCCAGGAACCGCCTCGAGCAGGCGGCAGCAGAGCCGGGCCAGCGAGGTCGGCGGATCCAGGTCCCGTCCGTAGTGCCCGATGTGTATGCCGGTCAGCACGATCTCCGGGTGCACGGCGGAGAGTAGCCGTGCCTCCGCAACGATCTCGTCAGTTGAACGTGAGCGGCTCGCGCCGCGGGCCAGCCGCGTCGCGCAGAACGAGCATTTCCGGTCGCAGCCGTCCTGGATCTTCAGCCAGCCGCGGGTGCCGCGCTCGTTCGCTCGGAGGAGGGCTCCCCCGATCGGTTCCTCGTCGCGGGAAGCGAGCGCATGCTCCGGTGCCACGGCCGCCGCGACCTCGACCGGGTCGTGGCCGCGCACGACGCCGACGACGCCGTCCATCGCCTCGTAAGTAGGCGATTGCAGCGCCGACGAACATCCGGCCACCACTAGTCTGAGACCGGGGTGCTCGCGCCCCAGCTTCCGCACCAGCCGCCGGGCCGCCGCATCCGCCCGTGACGTCACCGTGCAGGTGTTCAGGACCGCCGTGTCGGCCTCCGAAGCCGCATCGACGATCGTCGCGCCCCGGGCCTCCAGCTCCTGCCGCATCCGCTCGGTATCGTACTGATTCGTCTTGCATCCGAACGTGTGCAACCAGACGGCTCGTGTCCTTCCCACTCTCAGAAAGCCACGTTGAGGCCGGTGAGCGTCACCGACGCGTGCACCAGGTAGTCCCCGAGATCCTCCCGGGCGGGGGGGTGTACGCAAGACGCTGCTCGAGGTCCGTCGTCTCGTTCACTCGCAACCTGAACTCCTGGGCGACGTTGAAATACAGCGAGCTCTCGCGCGTGTCATCGGAGAAACGTTCGCCGACCCAGTTGAAGCCGGCATCGATCGACAGCCGCGACAGATCGCCACGCAGGATATCGTATCCCAGCCCCAGGCCGGGGGCGAATCGACGCTCGATGCCCGCCGGTCGATTGTACGAGGCCGCCAGCTGACGGAGATCTGTGAAAGCGCGGCATTCGGGCGGCGCACTCCGGCGGCGTTGGTATCTTCACTAGACGCGGCTGGTGCGGGCAGGGCATACGTTGTCCAATCTGTCGAGCGCGTCAACCATTCGCCCTCTCAATCGATCCTACTCTACGCATGGAGACCGCGATCGCCGTGGCCGAGCAAAGGGAACGCCGGGAGGATATCGCCGACGCCCGCCTGGCGGCGGAAGGCGACGTGCGGGCGTTCGAGCGGCTCTACCGGAGCCACGTGGATCGGGTGTACTCGCTCGTCCGGAGAATGCTGGGCGAGGAGCTGGCCGACGAAGTCACGCAGGACGTCTTCGTGCGGGCCTGGCGGAAGGTGGACACGTTTCGTGGCGATGCGGCGTTCGGCACCTGGCTGCACAGCCTGGCGGTGAACGTCGTGCTGGGCCGCCGACGGAAGCTGGCGATTCGAAGGGAACGCTTTCTGGGGGATCCGAGTGCGGTCCTCGAGACGACGTCGCGGGGACGATCGGTGGCCCCGCAAGGACCGGAGTTCGAAGCGGGACTCCGCGAGCTGCCCGACGGAGCGCGGGAGGTCTTCGTGCTGCACGACATGGAAGGCTACAAGCACCGGGAGATCGCCGAGATGCTCGGCGTGACCGTGGGAACGACGAAGGCGCAACTACACCGCGCCCGCATGGCCATGCGGAAGTTCGTCGCGAGACCGGAGTAACGGCTGGATCGAGCTGGATTGAGCTGGATTGAGGAAGGTATGAGCGTGAACTGGACCGACAGGCTCTCTGAGTATCTCGACGGCGAGTTGAGCGACGACGAGGCCGGCGCCCTCGAGGCCCGCCTCGCCGAGGACGCCGATCTGCGCGCCCTGCTCGATGAATTGCGCGCGGTGAAGAAGACCGCGAGCTCCCGGCCCGATTTCTACGCTCCGGCGGAGCTGTGGGACGGCGTTCGGGCCCGTCTCGAAACGAGGGTGTCCGGCGCCGGCGAAACGTCCCGTGCGACACGGAACGCACGATCGGGACTGCGCCGCAAGATCATGTTCACGCTTCCTCAGCTCGCGGCAGCCGCGGGCATCGTGCTGTTGCTCGGCATCAGTCTCGGCCGCCTCACCGACACGGTGGACGTACCGCGGGCGGTGCAGGCGCCGACGACGGTCGCCGATGCGCAGATGGCGAACGAAACGGCCGATCCCGCGGCGCAACAGCCCGGGTACGCCGTATTCGTTCGAGACCTGGAGGCTCGGCTCGACGCGGGGCGCGATGTGTTGGAGCCCGGCACGGCGCGAGTGCTGGAAGAGAGCCTGGCGAAGATCGATTCAGCGATCGTTCGCGCACGGACGGCGCTCGAAGACGACCCGAACAACGCATACTTGAACCAACATCTCGCGAGCGCCCGGGCCAGAAAACTGCGGCTGCTCGAAGATGCCACGACGCTCATCGCGTCACAGACGTGAGGCGAACTGTGAAGGAGACCACATAATGATCACCCAGGTCGCGACGGCCCTGCTGGCTTCGATGGCCGTCGTCCAACAAGTGGACACGACGCTCACGGTGTCCCCGGAGAGCCAGCTCGATCTCTATAACCATCAGGGCACGGTGACCGTCGAGCGATGGGAGCGAAACGAGCTCCGTATCCGGGCGCGCTGGGACGAAGGGCGTCGGCCGGTCACGATCCGCGAGAGCAGCTCGGGAGTCCGAGTCAAGGTCGAACCTCGAGACGCCGGGATGCCGTACGTGGAGTTCGACATCACGGCGCCGCGCCGGATGTCGATGTCGCTGCAGGGCGTCGAGCTGACGGCCCGGGTCGAAGGAGGCGAGGGGAACATCGCGGTTCAGTCGGTCGAGGGTTCGATCGACGTAGACGGCGGTCGAGGAAATGTGAATCTGCAGGCGGTCGACGGTCCCGTCACGGTTCGTGACGCCGACGGAAAGATCTCGATCAACGCTATCGACGGCCCCGTGACGATTACCGATTCACGGGGCGCGCTCAACGTCGAATCGGTCGACGGCGATGTCATACTGCGCGGGATCGTGTCGGACAACGTCGCGGTGAACGTGGTGGACGGGGACGTCGTGTACGCCGGATCGATCCGGGACGACGGGCACTATTTCATCTCGACCCACGACGGCGACCTGACCATCACGTTGCCGGAAGACGCAAATGCGAGGGTTTCCATCGCGACCTTCGACGGCGACCTGGTATCGGACATTCCGATCCAGCTCGAGGGCGATTTCACACAGAAGCGGTTTTCGTTCACGATCGGCACGGGACGCGCGCTCGTGGACCTGTCGTCCTTCGATGGCGTGATCCGGCTGCAGCAGGACGAGTGAACCGGAGTACCTAGAGGTCGAGAATGGAGGACGGGAAAATGAAGCGGAACGACTCATGGAGTGCGACGCGGCTGGCGCTCGCCACGTTGGCAGCGGTCTGCGCGGCAACGCTGTCACCGGCCGACGCGGCGACCCAGGACTTCGAGTGGCGCGGCGAACTCGACCGGGGGGACGCGGTCGAGGTGCGAGGCATCAACGGCCGCATCGAGGCCGTGCCGGCGTCGGGTACCCGGGTGATGGTGACCGCTGAGAAGCACGAGGGCCGAAAGGGCGACGTGGAGGCCGTCACGTTCGACGTCGTGGAGCACGGAGGCGGCGTGACGATCTGCGCGATGTACCCGAGCCGGCCCGGCAAGCGCGCAAACCGATGCGCCCCCGGAGACACCCGGCTGAACAACCACGACAACGACACGCGGGTCGACTTCCGGATCGAAGTCCCCGCCGGAGTCGACCTCGTCGCGGGCACGGTCAACGGGGACGTCGACGTGCGACGGGTCGCGGGCGACGTACGCGCCAGCACGGTCAACGGAGACGTGAACGTGGAGTCCGGCGGGAATGCGCAGGGTTCGACGGTCAACGGTTCGATCCGCGCGACGATGGGCGCCGACCTGCACAGCGATCTCGAGTTCAACACGGTGAACGGGAGCGTCACCGTGACCTTGCCCTCCGGGGCTAACGCCGACGTCGAGGCCTCGACCGTGAACGGATCGATGACGTCCGACTTCCCGCTGACGGTGCAGGGTCGCTTTTCGAATCGGCGCATGCGAGGGACCATCGGCGACGGTGGCTATCGTCTGCGGCTCGAGACGGTGAACGGGGGAATCGAGATCCGGCGGAGCTGACGCAGCGGCACCGAATCCTCCGGGCCCGTGCGGACTCAACCGCTTCCGGGCTCGGACTCCAGGATCTCCAGGGCGTTCTTCTCGATCTTCCGCAGCGTCTCGCGAAACTGGCGGAGCTCCCCGTCGCTCAGGCCCTCGTACAGGCTGTCCCGGGTTCGGGCAGCCATCGGCGCCACCTCACGCACCACGTCCGCCCCTCGCTCGGTCAGGTGCACCCGCATCCGACGCATGTCCTCGTCGTCCCGCTCCTTGCGAACGAGCCCCCGCTCCTCCAGCCCCGCCAGGATCCGCGACGTGTTCGGCCGGTCGCGAAAGGTGCTGTCCGCGATCTGGGTCTGGTACTGCCCGTCCCGGGCGTAGAGTCGCGACAGCACGAGCCACATCTCCGGCGTCACTCCGACGGCCCGGCGGTCCATCAGGCGGAGGAAGAGAACCCGCAGCGTGCGCGAGGCGCGCTGGATCAGCCAGGCCGGGGCATCGTCGGGTCGCTCGGAGCGATCGATGCCGTAGCGGTCACGCGAATCGGTCATCCCGACCTCAGATCGGACAGGCGCTCGGCGGCGTCGGAGAGGCGCGGCAGTTCGTCGATCACGTTGGCCCAGTCGCTCAGCAGCTGCGCGTACACCGTCTCCGCCGCGCGGTCCCTTCCCATCAGCTCGAGCGCACGACCACGGGCGTAGAGAAGCACGTGCACGTCGACCGGGGGCAGCCGATCGGAGTCCCGGACGTAGAGGTGCTCGGCGCCCTCGATCACGTTCAGGGCTTCCTGGGGACGGCCGAGGTCGAGTAGCGTCCATACCGAGCGATTGATCCGTGACTGACCGTCCTCCCGACCCCGCAGCCATCGAATCGAGAGCTGGCTCTCGAGGGCTTCGGCACGGACCCGTGGCGTCCCCATGGCCTCCGCTTCGGCGTATCCGGCGAGCGCCGCGTCGAAGTCGCCCACCCAGGCATGAGTGTCCGCCTCCAGGAGCCTCGCCCGCGCTTCCATTTCACCGGTCAGGGAGAGGCTCGACAGCTCCCGGCGGGCATCGGCAGGTCGATTCTGCCGCAGATAGGTTCGTACGATGCGGTCCAAAGGCGCCGCTCCGCCGAGGCCGTCGCGAACGAGGCCGCGATACATCGCGCGCGCCTCCTCCATCCGGCCCATCCTCTCGTGCGCGCGCCCGACCGTCATGCGGGCCCGCACCGGGTCGTCCGCGGTAGACAGGTAGAGCGGCACGAGGGTGTCGAGCGCGACCGCGTCGTTCTGCTCCGCGGTCACCCGTACGAGGCCCCGCAGCGCCCGATCGTCGTCGGGGGCGATCTCCACGATCCGCTCCAGGGCGGCCCGCACTTCCGCTTCCCGACCCGCCCAGTCGTCGAGGAGGTCGGCGACGCGGTAATCGGCCTCCACCCCCTCGGTCCGCCAGGCCGATCGGAGCTCGAGCGCGTACTCCTTCAGCCGTTCCGGATCCCCGGAAAGTGCCAGCGGCGGACGATCCGGACGACCGACGGCCAGGCGCGTCGCGGACCCCGTCTCCAGCGTACCGGAGATCCAGGCGGCGAGCGAGTCGCTCATCGCGAACACGTCGTCCCCCCGCATCCGATCGCCCGCCACGACGGTGCCGTCCGCCACGTCGATCATCTGAACGTCCAGGACGAGGTCGTCGAGGGTACCGAGGACGGAGCCCCGTACCATGCGACGCGCGCCGGCCTCTCCGGCCACCTGCATGGCCACGTCGTCGGGAATCACCTCGGTCTCGTTACGGCCGGCGCTGCGGAGGAGCTCGAAGAGCCGCTGCGGGCTCACGACGCGCATATCGCCGCTGCTCGCGAGGCTCGTCGTGAGCATGTCGGACACGCCGGGGCCGACCCACCCGAGGCTGTCGAGCCCCGTCGCGTTCGTGAACGGAAGGACGGCGATCGCCCGGTCGTCCAGCTCCTCCGACACGGGCCGTGCGGCGGCCGGCGCATCGCCCCGTCGCCCCTCGACGGCGGCGTCGGCCGTCAGCAGCTCGCTGGCGGTGGTGATGCGGTAGCTGCCGACGGCGGCCAGGACGGCCAGCGTGAGAAGCAACGCCGCCTCGACGCGCGCCACGTCCTGCCGGCCCTTCTCACCATGAAACCACGAGATGACCAGGGCCGCCGGAAACCCGAGCAGCGCGAGCAGCACGACGACGTCCAGGATGCTCCGCGACAGGGCGTACGTGTCCACGAAGAAGCCGGTCGCTTCCAGCAACAGCCACGCGCCGCCGGCGTATACGACCGCCGTACGGACCAGGTGCTTGTCTTTCAGTTGTTGAAGCAACTCGCCCATGGAACGATCTGCGATGGTCCGGCAACAGTTCTTTGATGTCGGCGCTTCGGAGAGCCCCGATCCGAACGTCCTCCGCACACCTGATTGGACACCAGGAAGGGCCAAAAGGATTCCCGCGCGGGATCGGGCCGCAGCCTCAGAATCGGTCGGACGCCCGGATCTCGCAACGCGCTCCGGAGCGAAAACGCCGCGGAATCCCGCAAAATGGTGCCTTCCGTCCACCCCGTAGCTGTGGCACGACCACAACACGCAGGCTCGCGGGTGTGTGCGCAACTAACTGATATGCATTCACTTACACCATGTCGTCGCAATTCTGGCGACGTGGTACTCCCGTTGCAGTCTCAAGAGAGTGCTGAAGTGCGTCCCCGGCGGACCCGGTGGCGATACGGTGAAACGGAGAGGATACCGATGGATCGATACGATAGAGGTAGCCCGCCGCGTCGTTCGACGAGTGACGAACGTGGCGCTGCCCTGATGATCGTGCTCGTCGTGCTGGTCGGCCTTACCGTGCTGGGAGCGGCCGGGCTCACGGTGACGCGGGACGACGTACGTCAGAGCGAGAACGTGGAGGCCAGCACCGAGGCGTTCTACGCCGCCGATGCGGGGTTGCAGCGTTACCTGGGCGAGTCGAACGACGGTTCGACGGCGATCAACTACACGGTCGGAAACTCGAGCGTCACCGTCACGCCGACTCCGCTCACGACCCTGGCTGGCGGAGAGGGGATGTTCCGGGTCCGGTCGGTCGCGACCCACACGGACGCCGCCGGTCGCACGACGAGCCGGGCGGTAAGCGCGCTTTCGGTGTACCGGACGGGCTCGAGCGTCACGACGACGGCCGCCCTCGCCTCGGGCACCGGACTACAGAAGAACGGCGGCAGCGGCGAGATCTCCGGGGCCGACCAGGCCTCGCTCAGCGATCCGCTCTGTCCCGCGTCGCCGGGCGCAGATGTCGCCGGCGTAACCGTACCGCCGGGGGGGTACACCCAGGACGGCGGTGAGCCCGTCCCGCAGGGCGAACCCGACATCGACGACAGCCAGTCGGCGGAAGAGCTCCTGGAGGGCACGAACATCGACTGGGAAGACCTGCACGAGAATGGCGGAGACATCGCCGACTTCACGGTACCCCCGGACGAGTGGCCGGACTTCGATGCGCTCGACTCCGACGAGTGGCCGGTCATCTACGTGGACGGAGACGCCGAGCTCACGCCCGAGGACACCGGGCGCGGAACGATCATCGTGACCGGCAATGTCGCGATGAGCGGCGACTTCCAGTGGGACGGTATCCTGCTGGCCGGCGGATACCTGACCAGCAACGGCTACCAGACGATCACGGGCGCGACGATCACGGGTCTCAACGTACTGCTCGGCGAGTCGGTCCCGACGTCCGACATCGGCAACGGCAACAAGAAGTTCCTCTACAATTCCTGTTACGTAGATGCGGCATCGAAAGGCTTCATGGACGGTGGCGGCATGGCGATCGTGCCTGGAAGCTGGGCCGAGGAGATCTGAGTCGCCGGTACCGTCGACCGCTCCCACGAGCGTGGGTCGGCCGAAGTTTCAGTTGCGGAAGGGCACCTCGAAATCGACCGCGCGGCTCACGCTGAAACGGTTCGGGCCGTCCCCGACCGCCGTCCCCGTCAAGCGCACGGCGACCACATCGTCGAAATCGGACGAGGTCACGCTCGACTGCACGGACCCGTCGGCCATGAGGTACGAGAAGGCGGCGTCGCTCTCGAACGGCCCGACTAGCTCCTGCGTTCCACGCCACACCGACCAGCGGGACGAGAAGAAGGTGGACGCTTTGATCGTGTAGCTCGCCCGTCCGTAGCCCCTCACCATCGCTCCCCGCGTCGGCGTGGAGCTGAAACGGGAGGTCCAACCGCTCAGCTCCAGGTAGTCGGACGACGCGCCCGTGCCGGGGAAGCCGGCGGACGTGCACACGCTCTTCGGTCCGCTCCCGGAAGCGTCGGGGGTCGGGTTCCAGCCGTCGGCGTAGTCGAAAGCGCTCGCGTAGGGACCGGAGAGGCCGATCCCGACGAACGATCCCGTGAGGCCGGCGTTGGTGACGCGGTCGTACACGTACATGGCGGCCGCGTCACCGGCCGTCTGATCACAGACCACCGCCTGGACCACGTCGTACCGGAAGGCGAGCGAGTCCGATTCGGCGGCGAGCAGATCCGTCGCTCCCGCCATGCGGATCTCCGTAGACAGGAGGTCGAAGGTCGCCTGCGCCACCTGCTCCGCGTTCATCTGGTCGTCCGTGCGCTCGTAGAAGCGACTCTGACCGATCAGGAGTGAGACGAGCGCTGTGGCGACGATGCCGCTGATCGTGAGCGCAACGAGCGCCTCGACCAGCGTGAAGCCCCCCTCGTTCGATGCACCTGGCATGTGTCTCCGCCCCTCCCTCAGTCGAGCGACGTTCTTCACGGGCCGGCCGGCAGGGGGCGCGGGTTGTGCAGCACCGTGCTGAAGCTCCTCGTCGGCAAACTGCCGGCCAGCGGAGCGACGTCCACGGACACCGCCTTGGTACGGATGCTCAGATCCGTGACCGTCGTGGTGATGACGAACTCCCGACCGCCACTGGCCACCGTATCCACCCCCGAGACGACGGAACCGAAGTCCAGGCTCCTGGTCCGCTCGACCGCCGCCTGCCCGGCCACCATCTGATCGCTGCGCAGGTCCGCGATCCGAGCCTGGGCAGCGGTTGCCAGGGACAATCCGCTGACCGCCAGAAGTCCGATCACGAGGATCGTCATCGCTATCATCGCTTCGACAAGTCCGAAGCCGCGCTCTTCCTGCAGGCGGCACCGCAATCGGTTTCCGGCATCGAATCCGCGCGTCGTGTTCACGTCCCGCTCCCCCCTTCCGGTCGTCTGTTCCATGGCTCAGTTCGTCGTGATCCGCCACCGACCGATGGCGTTGAAGTCGACCTGTCGGCTGCCCCCGGAGCGGCCGACCTCGACGGTGGCCGAACCCAGGGTGAGCATTCCGCGGCTGTTGAATGCGACGGAATCGCCGGGAAGCTTCACGTCCAGCGTCTCGAGCAACATCTCGGAGCTGGCGTCGAAGGCCCGGTTCAGGTAGACGGTCCCGGAGGCGTCGCGCACCACGTAGCTCGCGGACGATTCGTCCGCCACGAGGGCGACGCTCGTCCGGTTTCGAATCGCGTAGCCACGCGCCAGCGACACGTCGGCCGCGATCACGCGCGCCGCCCGGTTGAGCGTGGACGACTCGCGGAAGGCGATGTACGAGTTGTTGGCGATGAGCAGCGAGAGGCTGACGATGGACAGCACGATCAGCATCTCGACCAACGTGAAACCGCTCTGGAGCCGTTCTCGCTCGCGCATAGCTCTCGTGATTCATGGAGCGACCCATCGCTCCGCTGGACTCTCTCCTCGGCGCCGGCGTCGGGTCGCGCCGGCTTCTCGGGCCCTTAGAGAGCAAGTCGCGGACCATTGGGCCACGTGGCACGAGGGGGAGATCCGGACCGATATCGAGGAACGAAACGAGGATTCCGTGGGCCGGTAATCATCCATAAATCCTTTGTCGACATTATATTGAGCAGGGATAGCATGCGTTTCGCATGATTCCGGGTCCGCTGGCGAGAACCCTTCGAATCGACTCGCCCGCGACGCTGCGCCGCGGCGAATCGGGTGATTCTTCCGCAGGCTGCAAGAACTTTTCTCCCCGCGGATGGGCGTTATCATGGGTCCGGACGCACGGCTCAATTTCCCAGCGCGAACAGGCGATAACATGCCCGCACCCGTCACGCCGGCCCTCGAACCTCCGGATCGCCTCCTGCTCGGCCCCGGGCCGAGCGAAGTGCATCCGCGGGTACTGCGATCGATGAGCGTACCCCTCGTGGGGCACCTCGACCCCGCCTTCATCGAGATCATGAGCGAGGTACAGGAGCTGCTGCGCTACACGTTCCGCAGCGACAACCGGTGGACGATTCCGGTCAGCGGCACCGGATCGGCGGCGATGGAGGCCGCCTTCGCGAACGTCGTCGAGCCGGACGATACGGTCCTCGTACCGACGAACGGCTACTTCGGAAGCCGGATGGAGAGCATGGCCCGCCGCGCGGGTGGAAAGGTCGTGCACGTGGACGCTCCGTGGGGCCGTCCCCTCGACCCCGACGACGTCCGCGCGGCGCTCGTCCATCACCGTCCCGACGTCTTCGGGTTCGTGCATGCCGAAACGAGCACCGGGGTACTGCAGCCCGACGTCGACACCCTCACTCGGCTGGCCCACGAGCACGACGCGGTCGTGATCGTCGACGCGGTGACGTCGCTCGGCGGAGTGGAACTCCACGTCGACGAGTGGGACATCGACGTGGCGTATTCGGGAGCCCAGAAATGCCTCTCCTGCCCACCGGGTGCGAGCCCGCTCACCCTGACGGACGAGGTGTTCGGCCGCATTCGCGAGCGGCAAGAACCGGCCAGATCGTGGTATCTCGACCTGGGCCTGCTCGAGGGCTACTGGGGAGATGACCGCTCCTATCACCACACCGCTCCTATCACCAACATCTATGCCCTCCGGGAAGCGCTACGGCTCGTCGCGGAAGAAGGGATCGAGAAGCGATGGGAACGGCATCTCCGGGTGGCCGGCGCCCTCAAGGCGGGCGTTCGTGCCATGGGGCTGGCAATGCTGCCCGACGACGCATGGTGGCTGCCCAGTCTCAACGCGGTGCGGGTGCCCGACGGAGTGGACGCCGACCGGGTCACCGGGATCCTCCTCGAGGAGCACGGCATCGAGATCGCGGGCGGCCTGGGCGATCTCGCGGGGCGGATCTTTCGCATAGGTTGCATGGGTCACACCTGCCGGGCCGGAAACGTACTCCGCCTGCTCGCCGCGCTCGGGCGGGTCCTGCGCGACGAGGGGGCAGAGGTCGACGTGGCGGCCGGGCTCGCCGGAGGGGAGGAGGCTCTCGGTTCGCCATGAACCTCGTACGGCAGCTCCTGCTGCGAGCCTCGACCAGCCCCTGGCTCGCGCGCCAGATGTCCGAACGACGTGCCGTGCAGCGCGCCGTCCGGCGATTCCTGCCGGGTGAGAAGCTCTCCGACGCCATCTCGGCCGCCGAGGATCTGCGGGCGGAGGGTCTGCGTTCCGTGCTCACGCTGCTCGGCGAGAACGTGGACACTCCGCACGACGCCGTCGCCGTCGCCGGGGCGTATTCGCGGGCGATCGAGGCAATTGCGAACGCCGGCCTCGAGGCCGACCTGTCGGTGAAGCCCACGCATCTGGGGCTCGACCTCGGGACCGAAGTGGCGGAAGCCGGCCTGCGGGACGTGGTGGCCCGGGCGGGAGCGGCGGGCCGGCTCGTGGCGATCGACATGGAGGCGTCGGAGTACGTGGATGCCACGCTGGCGCTCTACCGCCGGCTGCGGACCGACCACCAGAACGTCGGCGTCTGCCTGCAGGCGTATCTCCACCGGACCGAGGAGGACCTCGCGTCGCTCCTGCCCCTGGGGCCGATGATCCGGCTGGTCAAGGGTGCGTACCGGGAACCGGAGGAGGTGGCCCTCTCCCGCAAGGCGGACGTCGACGCCGCCTATCTGGCGCGGGCGGCCGAGTTGCTGGATGCGTTGAAGGACGACGCCGAGCGTGGGCGCGGCGCGGATGGCGTGCGCGTGGCTTTCGGGACGCACGACCAGCGGATGATCGATGCCGTCCGATCGATGGCTGCCGATCGTGATCTTCCGCGTGACGCTTTCGAGTTCCAGATGCTCTACGGAATCCGCCGTGAGCTCCAGAGAGCGCTCGCCAGCGAGGGCTACGCGGTGCGCATTCTGATCAGCTACGGCGACAACTGGTTCCCCTGGTACATGCGCCGCCTCGCCGAGCGGCCCGCCAACTTGTGGTTCCTCGCGCGCAACCTGATCGGAAGCTGAGCGCGGAACCGGGCGGCGCTCAGAACATGAAGCCCGGCGAGGTCAGGTTCGGAAGATAGGTCAGGAAGAACGGCCCGTACGCCACCAGCACGAGCAGTACGGCGAACCCGAACCAGAGCCAGAATCGGTCGAGCTTGAGCTCCCAGCCGCTCTTCGCGGGACCCGTGAGCGTTTCCGCCGTGGGGATGTCGTCGGGTCCCTCGCCCCGCTTGCCGAAGAAGATCGTCATCGTGAGCACGAGGAAGAAGAGGAGCACCGAGAGGGTCATCATCGTTCCGCCGATGCCGGTCAGCGCTCCGGCGAGACCCCAGCCCTCGCCGGTATAGGTCGCCTCGGCCATGTACGTGCGACGCGGCATCCCCTCGAGCCCTCCCGAGATCAAGCCGCGCGAGAAGACCAGGACCCCGATCGTATAGAGCCAGGCCTGGGCCACCGCCAGCTTGCGACCCCAGAGCTTTCGTCCGGTCAGATACGGCACCATCCAGTAGGCGATGCCGATGATCGACAGCGCGACGGCGCTCCCGACGGTCATGTGGAAGTGCCCCGGCACCCACGCCGTGTTGTGCACGAGCTGGTTGACGATGTAGCTGGCGTTGATCAGTCCCGTGATTCCGCCGAGTACGAAAGTCAGCATGGCCAGGAGCTGAGCCGTCACCGACGGATCATTCCAGGGAAGCTTCTTGATCCATCCGAGCAACCCCGTGCCGCCACGAGCCCGTCCGCCCATCTCGAGGGCGGCCACGACGCTGAACGCCGTCGCCAGGCTCGGATAGAAGACGCCGAAGGTCAGCACGGCGTGGAAGGCCTTCATGCTCGTGCTGATTCCCGGGTCCGTGTACTGATGGTGGAAGCCGGTCGGTACCGAGACCAGGAGGAACATGATGAAGACGAGTCGGGTCAGCGGATCGCTGACCAGCTTGCCGCTCACCTGATTCGGCACGAGCGCATACCACGAGATGTAGGCCGGCAGCAGCCAGACGTAGACGATCGCATGCCCCGTGTACCAGAAGAGCGCCCGGTTGTAGAG
>CAZOEX010000017.1:0-18786 GCA_964578925.1 uncultured Gemmatimonadota bacterium
CTCAACGACATCTTGCGGCTGTTCAACATCTAGTGTGATTGGGGGCGAGAGGGTCCACATTCCCTCTGCTCGCTGGCGATGCCCTGGACGGCGGGCATCGAGGCTCGCTCCGGGAACGTGGACCCTCTATTTCGATCATCCGGGTCGAACGGCCGCGGCGCCTCACTGGGAGCCGCGTTCGGGCCTTGTCGTCAGGCGACCGACGGGACGTTCGTGGCGATGTGGACGGGCATGGTGAACTCAACGCGACCGTCGTCTTCGATGGAATCGGCCAGGGCGGAGCGACTCCGTTCGATGACTTCCTCCACCTGGGCCTCCTCGAGCTCGATACCGGCCAGGGAAAACCAGCCCTCCACGTCGGCCAGGACCAGATGCCTGACGCTCTCGAAGCTGGCTCTCAACTCCAGCTCCGAGATGCGAGTCGATACGAAGCCCGCGTCGGAAGAGAGAGCCTGGACGTGGTCAGCGTCGGACAGGGAGAACGGCGTGACAGAGTGCGAGATCGAAGGTCCCGGCGTCGAAGGGCAGGCTCTCGGCTCGTCCCTCGTGCCACTCCAGATCGGGAGCGAGCTCTTCGGCCACCGAGAGCATGGCGGGATTCACGTCGAGTCCTGCGACGGTCCCGCGGTCTCCCAACCGATCGGCCACGGCGCTGGCCAGAACGCCGGTACCGCATGCGATGTGCTCCCCAAGTTTCGACCGTTGACCAATACCTACGGTTGAAACGTCGCAAATCAATGTTATGGGGTTCCTTTTCCGGCGGGCGGGAGGAGGAGACCCTTCGTCACCTGGTCGTTGGAGAGCGAGGTGGGTATTACATTCTGGCCGGTTTTGCGGCCGGGGTTCCCGGTCTACGGTGACACTCATACTGCTGAGGTTTGTAGCATGGTTGGTCCGGATCAGCTGCGGCGGTCGTTCCTTCTTCTCGGTGTTCTGGTATTCTCTTCCGCCACAGGCGCGGACTCACTCGCCGGACAGGACGCGGCGCGCGACACGGCCGCCGCGACCGAGGCGCAGGCGATGGGAGAAGTCACGCTCGACCGGTTGTTCGGGGACGACTTCTCCGGCCAGCATCTCGGCGCGACGCGCTGGCTGGACGGCGGTCAGGCCTACACGACGCTCGAGGAATCGGCCGGTGGCGAGGGCCGTGACCTGGTTCGCTACGATAGCGAGACGGGAGAGCGCACCGTGCTCGTTGCGGCGTCGGCGTTGATTCCGGAGGGCGGCACACGGCCGCTTCGGGTACAGGGTTACGAGTGGTCCGCCGACGAGCGAAAGCTGCTCGTCTTCACGAACTCGCGCCGGGTCTGGCGGCAGAACACCCGTGGTGACTACTGGGTCCTCGACCGCGACGCCGGCACGCTGACGCAGCTCGGCGGCGACGCCGAGGAGTCGTCGCTGATGTTCGCCAAGTTCTCACCCGACGGCTCGCGTGTCGCCTACCGCGCGGGGTACGATCTCTACGTCGAGAGCCTCGATACCGGGGAGATCACGCGACTGACGCACGACGGTTCGCGAACGATCATCAACGGCACCTTCGACTGGGTGTACGAGGAGGAGTTCTTCGCCCGCGACGGCTTCCGCTGGAGCCCGAACGGAACGAAGATCGCCTACTGGCAGCTGGACACCGAGGGGGTCGGGGACTTCCTGCTGATCAACACCACCGATTCCCTCTACTCTTTCACCACACCGGTACAGTACCCGAAAGCCGGGACGACGAACTCGGCCGCCCGCGTGGGGATCGTGTCGGCCGCAGGGGGCGAAACCGAGTGGATCGAGTTCCCGGGCGATCCGCGCCAGCACTACATCCCGAGGATGGAGTGGGCCGGCGGGCCCGAGGCGATCGTCATCCAGCGGCTGAATCGGCTACAGAACCGGAACCAGGTAGCGCTGGCAGATGCCGAGACCGGTGCGGTCACGTCGCTGTTCACCGAGCGGGAGGACGCGTGGCTCGACGTCGTCGACGACTGGACCTGGCTCGACGGCGGCGAACGCTTCCTCTGGGTGAGCGAGCGATCCGGCTGGCGGCATGCCTACTCCGTTCCGCGCGACGGCTCGGAGTCGACCGCCGTCACCTTCGGCGAGTACGACGTGATCAGCGTCGAGCTGGTCGACGAAGCCGGTGGCTGGCTCTACTTCCTGGCCTCGCCGGACGACCCCACGGAGCGCTACCTGTACCGGACCCGGTTGGACGGCAGGAGCCCCCCGGAGCGCGTGACGCCGACCGGCCAGCCCGGAACCCACGCCTACGACATATCGCCGGACGCCCGCTGGGCGATCCATACGTGGTCGCGCTTCGGCGTGCCGCCGATCACGGAGCTGATCCGCGTCCGCGGGCACCAGAAGGTGCGTTCGCTCGTCGACAACGAGAAGCTGAAGGAGACCGTGGCGGCGCTGGAGCGGGGCGAACACGAGTTTTTCACCGTCGACGTGAACGGCGTCACGCTCGACGGCTGGATGATGCGACCGCCCGGTTTCCGGGACGGAGTGCGTTACCCGGTGCTCATGTACGGCTATACGGGTCCGTTCGGACAGACGGCGGTCGACGGCTGGGGCGGCTTCAACTATCTCTGGCACCTGATGCTCACGCAGCGCGGCTACATCGTGGCGACGGTCGACAACCGGGGAACGCCGGCGCCGAAGGGACGCGACTTCCGGAAGGTGATCTACGAGCAGTTCGGCCAGATCAGCTCGGAGGACCAGGCGGACGCCCTGCGGGCGCTCCTGGTCGAGCGGTCCTACATGGATCCCGAGCGGATCAGCGCCTGGGGATGGTCGGGCGGAGGCACCTACACGCTGAACGTCCTTTTCCGCTATCCCGACCTGTACAGCGCGGGCATGGCCGTGGCGCCCGTGACGCACGAGAAGTACTACGACACGGCCTACCAGGAACGCTACATGGGCCTGCCGGACGACAACGCCGAGGGATACGAGCAGAGCGCGCCGCTGACCTTCGCCGACCAGCTCGAGGGAGCGTTGCTCGTCGTGCACGGCACGGGGGACGACAACGTTCACTACCAGAACACCGAGGCGCTGATCGACGAGCTCGTGAAGCACGGAAAGCAGTTCGAGATGATGGCGTATCCGAACCGCACCCACGGGATCTTCGAGGGAGAGGGGACGCGACGTCACCTCTACACGCTACTCACGGAATTCCTGCACGAGAAGCTGCCCGCGGGACCTCGGCGGCCGGGCGTGACGACGACGGACTGACGACGCCCCGGCGCCTCGGGAAGATGTGGCCAGCCCGATCAGCCGGTGAAGTACAACCAGATCGCGCCGACCAGCACGACGAGCAGGATCGACCAGGCCAGGTCACCTCTGCGCCAGCCGGGGCGATCGGCGTCCATCCCCTCGATCCGTTCCTGCGTCTCGTCCGCGGTCCCGACGGTCAGGCCGTCCGTCCGTTCCCGCGGCGGCGGCGCCGTCACCAGGCTCACGAGGACCAGCACCAGGACGCAGGCCACGAAGAGCACGATCGCCACGTGCAGGAAGTTGAACTCGGCGATCGCCTCGAGCACGGAACCCGCGGCCAGACCGTCGCGGGCCGGCCCGTTCATCAACTCCAGCACCAGGCGTACGGCGCCCAGGACGAAGCCGACGACGAGCGAGGCGATCGCTCCCGTCGCGTTGATCCGTCGCCAGAGCAGGCCGAAAAGAAAGACGGCGGCGATGGGTGGCGAGATGTACGACTGGACGCTCTGCAGGTACTCGTAGAGCCGCCCGGAAATGTTCTCCATGAACGGCACCCAGGCGAGGCCGAGCGCAACGAGCACGACGGTCGCAAAGCGTCCGACCCATACGAGTCGGCGCTCCGACGCCTCGGGTCGGAGCGTCTTGTACACGTCCCAGGTAATGAGCGTCGAGCACGAGTTGAAGACGGACGACAGCGAGCTCATCAGCGCGGCGAGCAGGCCGGCCACGACGATCCCTCGAAGCCCCGCGGGCATCAGATAGCCGATCAGCGCGGGCAGGGCCTGGTCGGACTGTTCCAGCGCGAAGCGTCCCTGCTGCGAGAGTACGTAGGCGATCATGCCCGGAACGACGAACAGGAAGAGTGGGAGCAGCTTCAGGTAGCCGGCGAAGATCGTGCCGCGGCGGGCGTTGTCGATGTCCTTCGCCGAGAGCACGCGCTGGACGATGAACTGATCCGTGCACCAGTACCACACCCCGAGAATGGGCGCGCCGAACAGGATGCCGGTCCAGGGGAAACTCGGGTCGGCCATCGGTTTCCACAGGTCGAAGAAGCCGGTCTCGACACCGGCCCGGAGACCGCTCCAGCCGCCCAGCTCGCTCAACCCCGCGACCGTGACGGCGAGGGCCCCGGCGACCAGGACGAACATCTGCATGAGGTCGGTATAGACGACGGCCCGCAGACCTCCCGCGATCGTGTAGAGGCCGGTGACCACGACGACGATGAGTGCCCCGGTCCAGAAGTCGATTCCCATGAGGGTCTCGAAGACGACGCCCCCGGCGTACAGCGTTACCGAGATCTTCGTCAGCACGTAGCCAACGATGGAGAGCACCGAGAGATACCAGCGGGCGGTGGGCGAGTACCGGCGCTCGAGGAACTCCGGCATCGTGTAGACGCCGCTCTTGATGTAGAACGGCACGAAGAACCAGCCGAGCAGGAGAAGGATCAGCGAGGCGAGCAGCTCGAACTGGGCCACGGCCACGCCGCTGTTCGCCCCGGTGCCGGCGAGCCCGATGAGGTGCTCGCTCCCGATGTTGGATACGAAGAGCGAGGCGCCGACCACGAACCAGCCGACGTTGCGGCCCGCGAGGAAGTACTCGGCCGGCGTGTCGCCTCGTTTGGACTGGGTCTTCCAGGCCCAGCCGGCGACCGCGAAGACGACCGCGAAGTACCCGGCGATGACGATCCAGTCGAGCGTCGCGAGTGTGCTCACGGGGCCCGTCGAACCTCGATTTCTGGAGTCGGCGCAACGCCCGGGGCGTCAGGGGATGGGCTCAGCGTAGCGCCTCCGTGAGCACCCGACCGCGGGCCGCGGGCGGACGGTCGATGCGCAGGATCCGGGAGAGGGTGGGCGCGATGTCGATCACGTGGGCCTCGCCGTGGTGGACGCCCGGCCGCACGCCGGGGCCATAGAAGGCGATCGGCACGGCCTGGTCGTAGCTCCACGGCGAGCCGTGCGTCGTTCCGTCCGGGTCGTCCTCCTCGATCACGTACGGATGGGTGACGTACATCACGTGGCCGCTCCGCTCGGGGTGAAAGCTCAGGACGATCGGCGACTCGTCTCCCTTCGCGCGCCGAACGGCCAGGCTCGAGCGCATATACACTTCCTTGATGCCCGAGACGCCGTCGAGGGCGGCCGCGACGACGGTCTCCGCAGTCTCGACGTCGATGCCGCGTTCGTCGAGCAGCGATTCGTCCAGGTAAACGTACGGACCGTCCTGGTGCTCGACCCAGCTCGGGACGTTCGACGACGCGCCGGGGCGCGGCGTGCCGAAGTGGTGGACCATCGCGGAATCCGCCGCCTCTCGAACCTCGTCGGGACCGAGCCGACCGACGGGGATTCCCGGCATGGTCGCCTCGACGAACTCCGGCACCGGCGCGACGCCGTGGTCCGCCGTGAGCACGACGACGACGTTCTCGAGACCAACCCGAGTGTCGAGCATGTCGAACAGCTCGGCGAGCAGCCGGTCGGTGCGGACCATGTGGTCGAGCATCTCGTGACTGTCCGGACCGAAGGTGTGTCCGACCCGATCCGTTGAAGAAAGGCCGATGGCGAGGAAGTCGGGGGCGTCATCGGTCCCCAGCCCCTCCGCCTCCATCAGCTCTTCGACGAACGCCACGACCACCTCGTCCTGAAACGGAGTATGCTCGAACGCGTCGACGTAGTGCTCGCCGGGGACGTCTTCGAGACTGTCGAGACGATGAGGAAACGCGCGCCCCAGGCCCCCTTCGTCCCGCTCCCACGGTACGTCGTCTTTTCCCTGCGCGTCGTACGCGGACTCGGGCAGTACGCGGTCCCACGTCCGGTCGAAGTACCCGGTCACGCGACGGGACGCGTTGAACCGGCGAGCCCATTCCGGCATCTCCCCGGTGTAGTAGCGGGATGTCACGAAGAGAGTGTCCTCCATCCAGAAAACCGCGTCCGCTGCATGGCCGCCCATCGTGATCGCCGCGCGGTCCTTGCCCGAGACGCTCGCGACCTTGCTCCGACCCTCGTTCGACAGTTTCAGCACGTCCCCCACGGTCGCGCCGATCAGGTTCTTCGGCGACCGTCCCTCGCCGTCGATTCCGACGAGCGGCGATCCGTCGTCGCGGGCGCAGTATTCCTCCCGGCCTTCGGCCAAATTCCACCAGTCGTTTGCGATCATCCCGTTCGTCGAGGGGTTGGTACCGGTCGCGATGGTGGCGTGGCCGGCGCACGTCTTGGTGACGGCGTGCCGGAAGCGGCCCTCCGTCATGTATGCCCCGTGCTCGAGGAAGCGACGGAACCCGCCCTCACCGAAATGCTCGCGGAACCGCTCCAGGTAGTCGGCGCGAAGCTGGTCGATCGCGATCACGACGGCGAGCCGGGGAACGTCCGACTCGGACGCAGGGGTCGACGCCGAGGCGGTGGTCGCTACAGGCGCGGTGGCCGCCGTCGTCGTCCCCTGGCCGGCCGCGCAGGCGGTGGTCAGCAAGATCGCCGGGATGGCGAGGCCGCACAGGCTCCATTTGAAATTCGTCACGCAAACTCCATCATTGGGTCGTCATTGGGTTCGTGTTCTCCACGCAGTCCGTTCGCAGGCCGAGCGCGCCGGCGATGTCGGCCCATCGGAAGACGGCGACGTTGCCGTCGTTGTGCACGGCGTAGAAGGCACCCGCGTCGAATTCCCCATACGCGGTCTGCGTCAGAGCGATACCGTCGGTGTTGAGCACCGTCTCGGCGCGGAACGACCCCTCGTGCTCCAGCGTCCGCCGATCGAACACGTGGAAGGTGTTCACGTCCTTGCCCTGGTCGGTGGTGACCCAGTAGCCATCACCGTCCGAGCAGGCGTAGAGGACGACCCCCTCCGCCTGGTGGGGAAAAAAATCCCCGTCGATGATCTCGCCCGTGAAAGCCCCTGCCAGCGTGTACACCTTGATCATCGACGCGCCCTCCTCTTCTTCAGCGATTAGGAGGCGGTCATTCGCCGGATCGGCCGCGATGGATTCGACGACCCGCAACCTGCCGTCGCCGCTCGTCTCGCCGAAGGTGTTCGAGAGCCGGGCGGCCACGGACCCGTCGGTCGCGGTGACGCGGTACTCGCGGACTCGCTCTCCGAGCAGACTGTCGGCCGGAATCACGTCCTCCTCGAATTCGTAGGCGTCGGTGATCCAGGTCCGGTAGACGCCGTCACCCTCCGGGACGATCGCGATGCCGTAGGGCTTCACGAGCTCGTCCCCCCCGTAGCTGCCGAGCGGCCGGAAGCCGGGCAGCGCGAAGACCTGTACCCGATGGTTGTTCCGCTCGACGACGAACATCAGATCGTCGACCACCGCCACCCCGTTGGGCCGGTCCATCTGGCCGGCGCCGACACCCTCGCCGCCGACTCGCTGAAGCTCCTCGCCGCTCGCCGCGTCGGAGACGACCACCACGTCCGTCTCCTTCGCGGTCGCGACCAGCCAGTGCTGCCCATCGGGCCCGTGCCACACGGCCGGCGAATCGATGTTGTCCAGGGTGTCCCGTGGGGTCTCGAACACTTTCGTGACGACGGCCACCGAGTCGGCCGCGGAACCGGCAGCCACCTCCGCCGTCGCGGCCCCGTCGTCGGTTCCCCCGCTGCCACCGCAGGCCACCACCAGCGCGCAGGCGCCGGCGGTGGCCGTCCTCATCCATAGCATCTCGTCTCCCGGTCGGGGTATGCGGCTTCCGTCTCCGCGCTCACCACGACCAGCGGATGCCGAGGCGTCCCCAGCTTCCGTAGTACTCCTGCTGGATGGGCCGCTCTCTGATGCCCTGGTAAGCGACGAAGGGCTCGTTGGTGAGGTTGACCAGCTCGAGGAAGACGGCGGCGCCCGGCGTGAACTGGTAGTTCGCCGAGGCGTCGAGCTGGAAGTGGTCCGTGACGTACACGTCCTCCAGCTGCTCGTCGCCGTATTCATCCACGTAGTCGGCGTGGAAGTTCGTGCTCACCTGGCCCGAGAAGCGCCCGCGCTCGTAGTTGAGCGCCGCGTTGAACACGTGATCGGACTGCCCCTGCAGACGCGCGTCACGCCCGCTCGGCAGCTCCGCCTCGGAATCGGTGTACGTGTAGTTGGCGTACGCGCCGAACCCGCTACCGAGCTGTCGTTGCAGGGCCAGCTCGAACCCGCGGATCCAGCCGGACTCCCCGTTGCGGGGCTGCTCGGTGTCACCACCCAGGGTGTTTTCCTCGGTGAACACGAAGATCGGATCCGTCAGCCGCTTGTAGAACACCCCGGCAGAGATCACACCGATCCGCTCGTCATAGTGCTCGAACAGCACGTCGAAGGAGCGGGCGATCGTCGGCTCCAGTTCCGGGTTGCCTAGCGCCAGATCCTCGTCGTCGCGGACGCGGTACGGCACGAGATCGAAGAAGTTCGGGCGCGCGATGCTCGAGGTGAAGGCCGCCCTGAGATTCGTGCGCTCGGCCACCTGGTAGCGCATATGGACGGCCGGAAACACCTTGCCGTAGCTCTGCTCGGCGGATGCCGGCGTCAGCTCTTCGGTCTCCGAGTCGAACTCGAAACCGTCGGTCTCGACCGTCGTGTGCTCGTAGCGGACCCCGGGCAGAAGCAGCAGCCGCGGCGTGATGTTCATCTCCGTCATCACATAGGCCGCCGCGACCCTTTCGGCCAGGTCGTAGTCCTCCGTGTCGGCTTCGACGTTGGCCTCCTGGTCGAGCCGCGAGCCGAAGCGGTCGACGAAGCCGGCCACGTCGTCCGGCGACGTGCTGAAAGGCGGCAGCATGTAGTCCGTAGGGTACTTCAGATCACCGTCGAACGAGCCGCCGATGCCGTCACCGAGCACGAGCTCGGTGTCGTCGTTGAACTCGGCGGCGGTCTCGGTGACCTCCTGGAACTTGTCCTTGTCCCGGTACTTGAAGCCGAACTTCAGGTTGCCGGAGCCATCCGCTCCGAGAGCGTAGGGAAGCGTGAAGTTGACCGAACCCGTGCGGTCGGTGTTCTCCGTGTTGCCGAACGACGGCTCGATCTCGTCGAATGCGTAAGTCCCGCCGATCGTGCCGGACGCGGGGTTCGCCTGGATGGCGTCGGGGTCGCTGATGTCCGGCGAGAAGGTCACGTCCTCCTGGACGAAATGAATCTCGCTGTCGAACGGCGTATCCTCCAGCGAGCGCGACCAGGCAAGATTGTAGTCGAGCTGCAGCGAGCTCAAGAGGTGGTTGCCGGACAGCGCCACGCTGTACGTCCGCAGCTTCTCCTCGCGATTCTTATGGCTGAGGATCAGCTCTCCGTCCTCCACGGAGTTCAGGAATTCCCGTCGCTGCTCATTGTCCGTGAGGTTCGAATAGATGCCGGTCAGCGCGATCTCGGACGTCTCGCCGAACCGGTAATCGAGGTTCGTGGTGACGCCGGTCCGGGCGCGCCAGAGCGTGTAGTTGCGCAGCGCGAGCTCCTCCAGAACATCGTCGCCCGGTCCCGGATCATCGCCGAAATCGTAGGCCGGCTCCGGGTCGTCCGATCCGAAGTTTCGGCGGCCGTAGGAGCCGGAGATGATGTAGCCGAACCGCCCGTCGGCCGCCCGGTCACCGTACGTGAGCGCCGCGCTTCCCGACGGATCGTCCCGGATCGGCGCGAAGCCGCCCGACGCCTCGAGGGACAGCAGGCGCTGCGAGGGCGCCTTGCGCGTCACGAGGTTCACCGCGCCCCCGACGGCGTTGGCGTCCATGCTGGGAAGCAGCGCCTTGGACACCTCGATCGACTCCAGCATGTCGACCGGCACGGCGTCGAGAGCGATCTGGCGCTCCTCGCCCTCGGGCGACGGAACCTCGACTCCGTTGAAGTTCACCTGGGTGTTGGCCGGCGAACCGCCCCGAATCTGGATGTAGCGGCCTTCGCCCTGGTCACGCGCCGTCGCGATGCCCGGCAGCCGCTGAACGGCCTCCGGCGCCGAGGCATCCGGGAAGCGTCCCATCTGGTCGGACGCGACGATGTTCATGATGTTCGGCGCGTTCTTCTGCCGGTTCAGCGCTTCCGCCTGCAGTTGCGCCCGCAGCCCGAGCACCTCGAGCCCTTCGAGGGCGACGACGCCCACTGCTACCGAGAAGTCGACGACGGTCGATCTCCCCGGCTCAACGGTCACTTCCTCGGAGACCGGCTCACGGCCGATGTACGAGAGAGTCACGGTCTGAGCACCCGCGGGAACGCGGAACAGCACGTACCGCCCGTTCTCACCCGTCTGAGCCCTGAGCGAGGTCCCTTCGACCATCACGCTGGCGCCCACCAGGGGTCGCTGCGACTCGGCCTCGACGGCCTGGCCCGTGATTCGTCCCGTCTGCTGCGCCACCAGGGGCGTAACGGCGGCAATCAGGAAGCCGACCGCCAGCGTAAGGGTTCGAAATGAACACTCCGTCCTGCATGCCAGCATGGTTTCCCCCTTGAAGGGTCCTCGATGACCGGGCGGCCCTGTGGCGCGATCCGCCCGTCTCCGCTCGCCGGCGCCCGGTCTCACACCGGCCACCTCTCGCGAGCGAGCTCCTCTTCGTATAGCCGCCGCGCCGACCGGACGTCTTCCATGTCCGAGACTTCCGCGACGGGTACGTCCCACCACGACTCGTAGCCGCCGACTCGCGGCTCCGCGTCGATTCGGATCGGTATGACCGTCGTACGATCCGCCCGCTTCGCTCCCTCGAGCGCCGTACGAAACTCGTCCAGCGTCGCCGCCGGCCGTACGTCGGCTCCGAGTCCGGCGGCGTTGGCGGCGAAGTCGACCGGGAGGGGCTCGCCGGAGAGCTCGCCGTCGTCGCCGCGGGCTCGGGCCTGCGTACCGAACCCCCCGGAACCGAGCGATTCGGAGAGACCCCCGATCGAACCGTATCCCCCGTTGTCGACGAGCACGACGATCAGCTTCACTCCCTCCTGCACCGCCGTGACGAGATCGGACGACATCATCAACCAGGAGCCGTCGCCGACCATCACGAACACTTCGCGCTCCGGCGCCGCGAGCTTCACGCCCAGCCCCCCGGCGACCTCGTAGCCCATACACGAATAGCCGTATTCCACGTGATAGCCCTTCGGATCGCGGGTCCGCCACAGCTTGTGGAGATCGCCCGGCATGCTGCCGGCCGCGCAGACGACGACGTCGCTCGGCCCCGCAGCCGCCTCCACCGCACCGATCACCTCGCCCTGGCTCGGCCGTGGCTCGTGCCCCAGTCCGTAGATCCGTTCGACCTCGTCATTCCACTCGTCGTGGAGTCGGGCGACCCGGGCGCGGTACGGGTCATCCACGCCCCAGCCGTCGAGTCCCCGCCGGAGCGCCTCGAGGCCGATCCGGGCGTCCGCGGTGAGCGCGATCCCGGCCTGCTTGTGGGCGTCGAAGTCGGCGATGTTGAGGTTCACGAAGCGGACGTCCGGGTGCTCGAAGACGGTACGGCTCGCGGTCGTGAAATCCGACCACCGCGTCCCGACGCCGATCACGACGTCGGCGTCACGCGCCACGAGATTCGCCGCGTGGGTGCCCGTGGCGCCGATCGCGCCGAGGCAGCAGGGATGGTCGTACGGCAGCGAACCCTTGCCCGCCTGGGTCTCGCCGACGGGGATTCCCGTCGCCTCGACCAGATCGATGAGCGCTCTCGTGGCCTCGGAGTAGATGACGCCGCCCCCCGCCACGATCAGCGGCGCCTGTGCCTCGCGGATCCGTTCAACGGCCCGGCGCAGCGCAGCGGCGTCCGGCGGCGGTCGTGGAACGTTCCACACCCGGGGCGCGAAGAAGCGCTCCGGCCAGTCGTACGCCTCCGCCTGCACGTCCTGCGGCAGGGCGAGCGTCACCGCGCCGGTCTCCGCCGGGTCGGTCAGGACGCGCATGGCCTCCGGCCCCGACATCAGTAGCTGCTCGGGCCGGTTGATGCGGTCCCAGTAGCGCGACACGGGACGGAAGCAGTCGTTGACGGAGATGTCCTGCGACAGCGGGTGCTCGAGTTGCTGCAGCACCGGCGCGACCTGCCGGCGGGCGAAGAGATCGCCCGGCAGAAGCAGAACGGGGAGGCGGTTGATCGTCGCGAGCGCCGCCCCGGTCACCATGTTCGTCGCGCCCGGGCCGATCGAGCTCGTACAGGCGAAGGTCTGGAGCCGGTTCTTCATCCGGGCGTACCCCGCGGCGGCGTGGACCTGCGCCTGCTCGTTCCGGGTCGGAATGTAGCGTAGCAGCTGCGGATACTGCTGCAGCGCCTGGCCCACGCCGGCCACGTTGCCGTGCCCGAAGATCCCGAACATACCGGCGAACAGGGGCCGTTCGGTCCCGTCGCGCTCCGTCCGTTGCGCGGCGAGGAAGCAGATCAGCGCCTGGGCCATGGTCAGCCGGACGGTGCTCATCGGGCCCCCTTCACCGGCGCGAGAGGCCCGGCCGCCCGCGGATCCTGCTCCATGCCTCGCCAGGAATCGCGAATCCAGGCGTACGCCGGATCGTCGCTGTACCGAAGTCCACGACCGCCGTCGGCTCCGGCGAGCACGTTGAGGTAGTACATCGGAAATTCCGGGGGGGCCGCGCATGGGCCATGATAGCCCCGGGGTACGAGGAAGACGTCACCATCTCGTACCGTGACCGTAGCGTCGATGTCACGGTCGTGTGTATAGGTGCGATGGATTCCCCAGCCGTTCCGCCCGGCGATGCGGAAGTAGTAGATCTCCTCGAGCTCGTCCTCGCCGCCTGCGGACGCGTCGTCGTGCTTGTGGGGGGGATAAGACGACCAGTTGCCCGGAGGCGTCATTACCTCGACGACCGCGAGCCGATGGGCCTTCGAGTCGCCCTCGATGAACAGGTTGCCGATCGCCCGCGTGGCCCGGCCGGCGCCGCGCACCTCGAGCCGGCGGTCGCTCGCGTCGTACCGCCGGACCGCGTGGCCCACGTCGTCGGCGACGGCCCAGGGGAGCGCGATCTCGGCACCCCCGGGACTGGCCAGGGAGAAGCGGCCTCCGGCTGGAACGAAGAGAAAGTCGCACATGCCCTCGAACACGTCGGTCCGACCCGGCAGCTCGTGCCGGCCGCCGCTCTCGAGCTCGACGATGCATCCGCCGGAGAGCGGCAGGACGAGCAGCTCGCGGTCGGAAGCGTCGACGGCGCGGGGCTTCTCGTCCACCCGTACCACGTCGAGCCCCGTGTACGTCCAGCCGGCGCGCTCGGGCGGGAGCCGCACGGGATCCTCGCCGTAGTGGAGGTCGGCCGCCGCCAGGTGCAAGTCGCTCATCGCCCCGCTCCGTGCACGAGGTCGGCGGCGCGACGTACGGCCGCTTCGACGTCGTCGTCCTCCGGGAAGAGGAGCGCCCGTCCGGCGACGAGACCCCGTACCGTCGGCAGCCCTAGAGCGCGGCGCCAGCCGGCGAACACCTCGTCGGCCCGCGGGCCGGGATCTCCTCCGAGCAATAGCACGGGAAGGGTCGTGGCGGCGGCCACCCGCTCCATCTCGCCGACCACGGGGATCTTCAGCCAGGTGTAGGCCGAGCTGGCACCGAGCGCGGCGGCGACGCAGGCGGCATGGATCAGGGCGTCCGGGTCCTTCGAGATCGTCAGCTTGCCGGCCGCGTCGCGGCGAGCCGGCAAGGGCTCGATCATCGCCACGTGACCCGCCCGCGCCAGACTGCCGACGGCATCGGCGCATGCCGTGATCGTGTCGATCGTGCGCTCGTCGGCGAGGTCCAGTCGGAGGAGCATCTTGCCGCCGTCCAGGCCTGCCTCGGCGATCCTCGAAACGTCGAATCCGGTGAAGCGGTCGTCCAGTTCCCAGGCGGAGCCCGAGAGCCCGCCCCGATTCATCGAGCCGATCGCCACGCGTTCCTCGAGCGCGCCGAGGAGGAGCAGGTCCTCCATCACGTCGGGCGCCGCGAGGATGCCGTCGACGCCCGGCTGCGCCAGCGCGGTTGTGCAGCGCCGCAGCAGGTCGCGACGGTCCGCCATGGCCGTGGGACGCGTGCCGGCCTTGAGGACGCCCCGGGCCGGATGGTCGGCCGCCACGATGAAAAGCCGGCCGTCGTCGGGCAGGAGAGGACGCCGGCGGCGCGCCGACCAGGCGGCCGCGATCCGTTCCGGCTCCCGGGCCCGCGTTGTCAGCACTTTCCCGAACTCTGCGTCGTGGATCACGTACCGACCTCCCTCGTCTCTCCCATGAGCTCCCGTACGGCCGCCTCGTCCGGCATCGCATCGGCGCACGCCAGTCGCGCCGCCACGTAAGCGCCCGCCGCGGCGGCGAAGCGGACGGCCTCGACCGGATCGCGTCCGTCGAGAAGGGCGTGACAGAGCGCGCCGCCGAAGGCGTCCCCCGCTCCGAGACCGTTCACGACGTCGACCGGGAAGGCGGGGACGGTGTCGATCCTCCCCTGGCGGGCCACGACCACGCCGCGGCCGCCCAACTTCACGATCGCGACCTCCGGCCCGAGCTCCAGGAGCGCGCGGGCCATCGCCTCGGGCGCGCCTATTCCGACCGCGACGGCCGCTTCCTCGCGGTTCCCGACCGCGACCGTGGCATGGGCCAGGGCCGCCCGCTGCAGCGGCGGCGCCTCGTCCGGCTCGGGCCAGAGCGACGGCCGGTAATCGAGATCGTGGATCGTGTGGCGGCGGCAGGTCCGCGCTTCCAGCGCCCCGAAGGTGGCCGACCGGCTCGGCTCGGCCGAGAGCCCCGTGCCCGTCGTCCAGAAGACGCCGGCTCCGGCGATCGCGTCCAAATCGAGCTCGTGCAGCCGAATCCGCATGTCGGGCGCGGTCGGCTGGCGGTAGAAGAGAATCGGGAAGCGGTCGGGCGGGAAGAGCTCGCAGAATACGACCGGCGTCCGGAGATCGGGGTCCGTGCCGACCCATCGCGTGTCCACACCGAACCCGCGGAGCGCCTGGCGGACGTAGGTCCCGAATCCGTCCTCACCGACCTTCGTGATCACGGCCGACCGACGGCCGTACCGCGCCGCGGCGACCGCCACGTTCGTCGGGCTGCCTCCGAGCGACTTCGCGAAGCTCTTAACATCGGCCAGCGGGACGCCGCTCTCCTCGGGATAGAGGTCCACGCCGACCCGCCCCATCGTGATGACGTCGTAGCCGCTCACGCAACACCTCCGTGTGAGAGCTCGTGGCCGAGGCGCTCCAGCTCCTCGCCGCCCGACATCCGGCGGATCAGCTCCTCGACCTCCACCTCGCCGGCCGCGAAGTCGCCGTCCACCTTGCCCCGCTTGAGGACGATGAACCGGTCCCCCACGGCGAAGGCGTGATGTGGATTGTGGGTGATGAAAACGACCCCCACGCCGCGCTCGCGAGCCGCGGCCACGTAGCGCAGGACGATCCCGGCCTGCTTGACGCCGAGCGCCGCCGTCGGCTCGTCGAGGATGAGGATACGGGCGCCGAAGTGAATGGCCCGGGCGATGGCGACCGACTGGCGCTCGCCCCCCGAAAGCGTGCCGACGGGCTGGTCCGGATCGCGCACCTCGATCCCCATCTCGGCCAACGCCTCCACGGCCGTCGTTCGGCACGCCTCCACATCGATTCGCCGGAACGGACCGACGCCGCGGGTCGGCTCCGCGCCGAGGAAGAAGTTTCGCCAGATGGACATCAGGGGGATGAGCGCCAGGTCCTGGTGGACCGTGGCAATCCCGCGCCGCAGGGCCTCGCGCGGCGACTCGAGGACGACTTCCCGGCCGTCGACCAGGAAGCGGCCGCTGGTGGGCCGGTGCACGCCGGAGAAGATCTTGATCAGGGTCGACTTGCCGGCCCCGTTGTCGCCGAGCAGGCACGTGATCCGGCCGGCTTCGACGGTCGCGGAGACGTCCTCGAGGGCGACCACTCGGCCGAACCGCTTCGAGACGTTCACCACCCGGAGCAGCGGAGCGTCGCTCATCGGGCCTCCGTCATCCGCTGGCGCAGCCAGTTGTTCACCATGACGGCGGCGACGAGCATGAGCCCGAGGAAGACCTGGAACCAGTCCGCGTCGACGCCCGTGATCACGATCCCCTGCTGCACCATCCCGAAGATGAGCGCGCCGAATACGGCGCCGAGCGCCGAACCGTAGCCGCCGGTGAGCAGCGTCCCGCCGATCACCACCGCGATGATCGCCCGGAACTCCATCAGCTCGCCGCGGAGCGCGTCGGCTCCCGTGTACCGCACCGCCTGGAGCACTGCCACCAGACAGGCCGCGAGGGCCGTGGTCATGAAGAGGCCGATCTTCACCCGGTCGACCGGGACGCCGGCGCGGCGCGACGCGTCGGCGTTGCCCCCCGCACCGAAGATCCAGTTTCCCGCCCGTGTGCGCAGCAGGAGCCAGGTCGCCGCGAGCGCGATGCCGATCCACCAGAGGACCGACACCCGGATCCCGGCGAACGGGGCGCTGGCGAACAACAGGGCCGCGGAGTCGTAGCCCGAGGCCTCGGCGAGACCGCCGAGCTGGGTCCGCCGGGTGAGCATCCGTGGGACGGCGATCGTCAGGCCCCGGAGGATGAACAGCGTGCCCAGGGTGATGATGAACGAGGGCAGCCGTGTCCGCACGACGAGCCAGCCGTTCACGAAGCCGATCGCCAGCGAAAGGGCGATCGTCGCCCCGATCGCGGGCCAGAGCGCCCAGCCCCAGTGCCGCGTGAGGAGCAGGATGCTCATGCCCGCGATTCCGACGATCGATCCCACCGAGAGATCGAACTCACCGCCGATCATCAGGAGGGCGACGGCGACGGCCAGGATCCCCAGTGGCGCCGACGCGTTCAGGAAGGCCGCCGTCCCGGCCGCGCTGCGGAAGGCCTCGCCGGCGACGGCCGCGAAGATGCACCAGACGAGCACCGCCCCTGCGGCAGCGGCCAGCTCGGGCCGCGCCACGAGGCGCGCCACCCCGGTCCGGGAGCCGGACGGGTCCGGCGACGGCCCGCTCAACGGAGCCCTCGCTCCGTCAGCCGGATCACCTCGGCGGCGTTCGATTCGGTCACGAAGCTCGGCCCGGTCCGCACGATGTCGCCGCCGCCGGGCATGGCGCCCGTCTGCACGTACTTGAGCATCAGGACGATGCCGAGATAGCCCTGCAGATACGGCTGCTGGTCGATCGCGAAGAGCATCTGGCCGTCGCGCACGGCCTCGAGCACCTGCGGATCGAGATCGAAGGTCCCGAAGGCGATGTCCTCGATCCGGTCGACCGCCCGGAGGGCCGCGAGCGTCGGCACGGCGCCGCCCGGTCCGAGCGTCAGGATTCCGTCCACGTTCGGCTGCGTCGAGACCGCGTTCTGGACGCGCTGCTGGGCGTCGTCGGGGTCGGCCAGGTCGACCGCCAGGACCTCCGCGCTTCCACCGCCGTCGCGCAGGGCGTCCGCGAGGCCGCGGCACCGCTCGTCGAGCGAGACGTTGCCGATCTCGTGGTTCACGCAGAGGACCCGATCGGATCCGGCCGCGACGAGCCGCTCGCCGCCCGCGTAGGCCGACTCGTACTCGGTCTGGCCGATGTGCGCGAGCAGGCCGAGCTCCTCCCAGACCTCCGCTCCCGAGTTGATGGACAGGACCGGGATGCCCGCGTCCATCGCCGCCCGCAGCGACGCACCCAGGGCTCCGCCGTCCGGGACGGAGACCACGAGGCCGTCGGGCCGCGATGCGACCGCCGCGTCGATCATCTGGCTCATCCGCACCATGTCGAAGCTGACGGGCGCCTGGTACTCGACCCGCGTGCCGAGCTCGTCGGCGGCGTCGGAGACGCCGTTGGCGACCACCGACCAGAACGGATCGGAGGCCTGGCCGTGGCTGACGACGACGATCCGGACGTCCGCGTTGGCCGGAACGGCTGCGTCGCCCGGCCCGTTGCCCGAGGCGGTCCCGTCGGCCGCTCCGTCACAGGCGAGGAAAGCCAGCAGGCCAAGGAACCCGCCGAGAGCGGCGCCGCGCGCGAAACCCCACCGTGATCTCGTCAAACCAGGACCTCCGTGAGCTGGGACAGGCTGCGGCTCGCATCGCGGATGGGTCCCTCCCCCGACGCCGGCTCGGACGCGAGCACGGTATCCTGCTCCAGAACGTACCAGCCGCTGTACCCCTGGGCTTCCAGCGTCTCGACGACACCGTGGATGTTCACGTCGCCATCGCCCAAGGGACGGTACATGCCGGACCGGACCGCGGCATGGTAGCTCATCTGGCGGCGGCGCACCCGGGCGGCGAGCGACACGTCCACGTCCTTCAGGTGGACGTGTCGGACCCGGTCGGCCGCCGCGTGGACGAGGAGTAGCGGGTCGACGCCGCCGACCAGGAGGTGGCCCGTGTCGATGCAGATTGGGATATCCGACGCATCGAGCAGGTGCTCGATCTGCGGCACGGTTTCCACCAGCGTCCCGTAGTGCGGGTGGAAGACCACGTCGATTCCGCGTACGGCGGCCAGCTCGCCCGCCCGCTCGAGCGTCTGGGCGAGCAGCGTCCACTCGGCCGGCGAAGCGTCCCGCGACAGCTCGTATCCGGCGTCGTCGGACTGCGCCGCGAGCAGCAGCACGGTCGCCCCCAGCGTGGCCAGCTGGGAGGTCGCCGTCTCCACGGCGTCGAAGGTCGCCTCCAGCGCCTCCTCCCGGTGGAGGAAGACCGAGAGGAAGCCGGCGGCCGCTCCCAGCCCGTGTCGGGCGAGTAGCGCGCGTGCCGCCTCCGGCTGCTCCGGGAGGAAGCCGGGGGGGCCGAG
>CAZOEX010000018.1:0-18743 GCA_964578925.1 uncultured Gemmatimonadota bacterium
CCCTCGCCCGTGTTGTGCAGGCAGCCGCAGATCTCCGCGCCCCGGTTCATCGCCTCGACCGCCGCGGCGCTGAGCGAGCCGAAGCTCATCCCCGAGATCCCGACGACCGAGCTGGGACGGAAAGCATGCTCCCGGCTCCGGTGCCCTCCGAGTACCTTGGCGCAGGGCAGAGTGTAGGGGCGCAAGTCGGCTACCGGGAAGTCGTAGCGATAGCGCAATACGTCCTTGTCGGGCCGGTCGGCCACCACGGGCTCGCGCTCCGGGTCCTCCACGCCGCGCTCCGCGTCGCGCTGCTCCTCGTGCACTCCGGGGCCGAAAGTTGAGTGCTTCACGATGATGTAGTCGGGCTCGAGTTCGATCCTCTCGTCGGTGCCGAAGCCGAAGTAGTTGTTCTCACGCTTGGCGGACGCGTACACCCAGCGCCGCTGGTCGCGGCTGAACGGCCGCTCCTCGTTGTTGCTCGTTACGATGTACTGGCGCAGCTCCGGTCCGACCGCCTCGAGCCAGTACCGGAAGTGTCCGATCACCGGAAAGTTGCGGAGGATCGCGTGCCTCGTCTGCAGGACGTCGTAGACCACCGTTCCGACCAGCAGCGCGGCGAGGCCGGCCAAGATCCACGTCCACACGATACGTCGCCTTTCGTCGAAGTCTCTTCGATCGCTCGCGTCAAAAGTAGCCCGTCGCCGGAACTGACGGCACTCCATGCGCCGCCCGCCGCTCGCGGCCATAATTCCCAGTGAACGAGAACTCGACGGTGAAGAAAGGCCTGGCGTGACGCAGTCCGATACGAGCGGACCGAGCAAGGTGACACGGCTGCTGCGCGAGTGCGCAGACGGCCGCGACGCGGCCTTCGACGATTTGATCGAAGTCGTGTACGGTGACCTCCGCCGAATCGCTCACCGCAGCCTCCGCGGGGAGCGCGCCGGCCACACGCTCGACACGACCGCTCTCGTCCACGAGGCGTACCTGCGCCTCGTCCCCGAGGACGAAGCCTCGTGGCGCGACCGCGCCCACTTTTTCGCTGTAGCTTCACGAGTGATCCGCCACGTATTGATCGACTACGCGCGGCAGCGGAAGACGGCGAAGCGAGACGGCGGCGTCCGCGTGCCGCTTCGAGAGGACATGGCGCCGTCGGATCCGGTGGGGGTCGACTTCGTCGCGCTCGACGAGGCGCTCGAGCGGCTGGCCGAACACGACGAGCGACTGGTGCGCATCGTCGAATGCCGCTTCTTCGGCGGCATGACGATCGAGGAGACCGCCAGCGTCCTCGACGTCTCCCCGAGAACGGTGGACAGGGGCTGGGCCCGGGCGCGGACGTACCTGTACCGCGATCTGGCGGCAGGAAGCAGCGACAGGAAGGGCAACGAGGAGACATGATCTCTCCATGAGTTCGATCGATACCCCGGCCAGCGTCGCGGACGGTCGCTGGCACGAGCTGGACCGGCTCTTCGAGCGGGCGCTCGAGCTGCCAGCCGAGGAGCGTGAGGCGTTCGTGGCTGCAGAATGCGGAGACGACCTCGAGTTGGCCCGGGAGCTCCGCGCCCTGCTGGCAGCCCACCAGGAGTCGACCTCCTTTCTCACGGAGCCGCCGCTGCTCCCACCGGGTGGTCTGAACGCCCTGGCGGATGAAGTGGATGTACCCTCCGCCCGCGTCGGCGAGCGGATCGGCGCGTGGCGGGTAATCGAAGAAATCGGCCGCGGTGGCATGGCCACGGTCTATCGAGCCGCGCGCGTCGACCGCGAATTCGAGCAGGAAGGCGCGCTCAAGCTGCTCCGCCGCGGGCTCGACACCGAGGACCTTTTGGGGAGATTCCGGGCCGAACGCCAGATCCTCTCCTCTCTTGATCATCCGAACATCGCGGGCCTGCTCGACGGCGGGACCACCAGCGGCGGAAGGCCGTACCTCGTCATGGAGTGCGTCGACGGGATTCGGATCACCGACTGGTGCGACGAACAGGAGTGCACGGTGGAGGAGCGGCTGCGGCTCTTCCTCGCCGTAGCGCGCGCGGTGCACCACGCGCACGGCAAGCTGGTCGTGCACCGGGACCTCAAGCCCTCCAACATCCTCGTGACGTCGGACAGCCACGTGAAGCTGCTCGACTTCGGGATCGCCAAACTCCTGGATCCCGACCTGTACGAGGCCGCGGAACGCACCGACGAGGCCGAACGCTTGCGGACCCTGGCCGAGCGAACCTCGCGCCGCGGACTGCCCGGCGCGACCCGCTGAGCGAAGGAGTGCCCTGACGCCGTCCACCGATGGCGTGAAACCGCCGATCATCTCGCTATAGGGAGATGAAGAGGGTGCCCCCGGTCGGCGGGCGGCACGATCACGGCTCCGGCCCCGAGCGGAGCCTCCCGGCGAATCGGGGCACCCGGCGAGACACTTGTTCTTTGGAGGATTCATGCAGAACCGACAAGCTCACTCGCTCACGTGGCCGCTCGGGTGGGTGGGGGCCCTGACGCTCTCACTCCTCGTGGCCGCCGGCTGCTCGGACAATCCGAGCGCGCCCGACACCACGGGTGATGAGACGACCACGGCCGACGCGCGGGGCGGCGGACCGGGCGGTGGGGGACCGGGGGCGCAGAGCACCGACCAGGTCTACGAGTTCGCTCCGCCGGTCTTCGACATCGCGGCGGCGCCGAACGGCAACATCCTCGTGGCCGAGACAGTGTTCCCCGTGGTAGCGATCGGCGAAGGCGGCACGATGACCACGGTCAAGGAGATCCGCCGCACCGGACGCGCCGGCGGTATTCGCGATGTGGCGGAGATCACCACGGTACCGGGCTCGGCGATCAACGGGCTCGAGATGATCGGCGCGCAGAACTTCTTCGCCACCACCGGCGGCAAGGATCGGGCCTTCGGCACCGGCGTGTATCACGTGACGCCCGGTGGGCAGCGACTCATCGCCGACATAGAAGCGTTCGAGACGGAGAACGATCCGGACGCGAACGAGGGTCCACGGTGGAAGACACCGGCCTGCGAGTTCAATCCCGACGCCGGCTTCAGCGCCGGTCCGCACTCGAATCCGTACCACGTGGCCCGGCTGGGGGGCGGCAGTGCCCTGGTCGCCGACGCCGCGGGGAACACGTTGCTCGAGGTGAACCTGAACGGCCAGTTGGACTTAGTGGCCGTGTTCACGCCGCCGGTGGCTGACGGCTCCAGCTCCGACGACCCCGCCGACTGGATGGTGCTGTTCCCGCTGAGCGAGGACGTCGACTGCTACGTGCAGCCCGTTCCGACATCGGTCGCGGTCGGGTCCGACGGCGGCTACTACGTCGGCGAGCTGACCGGTGTGACGCCGGCCGACATCGGGATCGGACCGAGCCCGACGACCGGCCTGTCCCGCGTGTGGCGCATCGAGCCGGGCGCGCGGAACGTCACCTGCCCCTCGGCCGACTGCCAGCAGGTGCTGGGCGGTTTCACGTCGATCATCGACGTGGCGTTCGGGCCCGACGGTATGCTCCATGTGGTCGAGTACGACGAGGCGAACTGGTTCGCCGCGACCGAGCTCGGAGCGCCGGCGGACGGCACGATCAACGCCTGCGACGTCGATACGGGGGACTGCAGCGTCGTCGAAGGCGGGCTGACGCTTCCCAGCGCAATTACCTTCGACAAATGGGGTGACCTCTGGCTGCTCGAGAACAACCTGGCCGTGCCCACGGTGCACCAGGTCGAACTGGACTGATGATTCGCTGAGACTCGAACATAGTCGCGTCGCACGCCCGGGGGGACGGGCGGCGTGACTACGGAGTGTCGTCCCCGGTGGTCCCGCTGGTCGAGGCCGCCGGGGCGAACGCTCCGATCGGACCCGGGAAGACGACCGGGCTCTCGAACCCGCCCTCCGCCACGCTGGCGACGCCGAAGATGTAGTTGTCGATCACGACGTTCTCGAGCGTGTGCTCGGTGGCCGTCGAAGCCCGCGAGACGGCGGATGTCGGCCTCGATGCGCTCGGCGGAAACCGAGTCGACGATCGCGTCCATCAACGAGCCCGGACCCGGGCGGGCGTCGAGGCGAGACCCCGGCCCGGCGTTCCCGTCCGTGTCGTGGGCCACCGCTGCGGGTGCGTGCACGACCCACGTCAGCGCCACGAGCGCCAGGGCCACCACCTTTGCGACGAACGCGGGGCCGGATTGCGGCTGGCTTCTCTGGAGCTTCGACCGGATGTGACGCCGTCAGCCCGCCGTCGCTGCCGCCCCCAACGGAGGCAGCTCCGCCTCGATCTCCGCGCGCCGGGACTCGAGCCAGGGCGGCAGGATCAGCTCCTCGCCCAGCGTCTCCGCGTCCTCGTCCACGGTGAAGCCCGGTCCGTCGGTCGCGACCTCGAAGAGCACGCCACCCGGCTCCTTGAAGTAGATCGAGCGGAACCAGAAGCGATCGATGAAGTCGGTCGGGCTGCCACCGGCGTCTTGCACGCGCTCGCGGATCTCCGCCTGGGCGGCCTCGTCCGACGCCCGGAACGCGACGTGGTGCACGGCGCCGGTGCCCCAGGCGCCACGACGCTCGTCCGGAAGTTCGCGCACGTCGACTCGCCGGGACGGACCACCGCCGCCCGCCTCGAAGCGGTGCCAGCCGCCATCGACGCCGGCCCGCTCGAAACCGAGGCCGTCGGTCAAGAAATCGACCGTCGGCGCCAGCTCCCGCTCCCATAGCCGAACGGCGTGAAAACCGGCGATCTGCTTTCGCTCCGGTACGGTGCTGTGCCGCCACGGCGCGGTCTCGAGCGGATCGCTCGTCTCCGTGAGAGAGAGGCCGAGGCCGTCGGGATCGCGGAAGACGAGGGTCTCGGCGCCGAAGCGCTTCTCCGGTCCCGAGATCTCGACGCCGGCGTCCGCCAGCCGCTTCGCCCACCAGCCGAGGCTTCCCTCGGGAACGGAGAAGCCGACCTCCATCGCGAGGCCGATGCCGGGCCGCGCCGGCGCCATCCGGGGCCAGGGGAAGAAGGTGATGTCGGTGCCGGGACGGCCCTCCCCGTCGGCGTAGAACAGGTGATACGTGTCGGGCGCATCCTGGTTGACGGACCGCTTGACCATGCGCAGTCCGAGCAGGCCGGTGTAAAACTCGAGGTTCTCTCGCGGGTCGCCCGCGATGGCGGTGACGTGGTGCAGGCCGGTGACCGATGTCATGTAGTGGCTCCTTCTGGGGTATCTATCAAGCGTGACGCATGCACCGAGAGGGTCAGGAGTTCGTTCGAAGGAACACGCGTACCGCCCGGCGAAGTTCCCCGGGATCGGCGTCCGTACGATCGCGTATCGTGGAAGGCGGAAGATGGCGCCTGGGAAGCTACATCACGGAGCAGGCACTCCGACCCTGCGGAAGCCAACGCGAAGGGAGTCCCGGGCCACCGACGGCCCGGGATCCTTTCGCAGCCCGGCCTAGTTGCTGCCCACTCCGATGGACACGCCGGCTTCGACGCCGAAGAAGCTGACCGTGATGTCGGCCTCTCCTTCGCCGATACTGGCGCTCTGATAGCGGCCCTCGACGAACGGCGTCACGTTGCTCTCTCCGCTGAACGCCACGCCGCCGCCGGCCTGCCAGCCGAAGCCGGACTCGGAGTCGCCGTTGGATAGACTCATGACCCCCGCGCCAGCAAAGAGATACGGGGAGACGCTGGACTCCGTCGGAATGTCGTACCCCAGGATCCCCATGGCGCTGAAGAGCTTGAAGCTTTCGTCGACGGTCTCCGACGAGAATGAGTTGTTGCCGTACAGTGCCTCCGCCCCGGCCCACAGGCCGGCCTCACCGACCGGGAAGGTCACGCCGCCGGCTCCGAGCCAGCCGGTGTCGGCGATGTCGCCATAGTCACCGGTCGGAGCCGACAGGCCCGCGAGCACGTAGACGCTCTGGGCATTCGCGGTGAGCGGGAGAGCGAGCGCCAGGAACAACGCCGCAACGGACGATACGAGCGCACGTCGAATCATCACAAAACCTCCGTTATGAGCGGCGTGCGCGGGACAGCGGCACACTAACTGTCCTCGAACGTGGAGACCTCGACCTGATCCGTCAAGGGCTGTTATCTTGTGAAAAGACTCGAGCTACGAGGGCGAGTTTCCCGAGAAGAGGCGTCCGATCGCGTGACGACATTTCTGAAGCTCTACGGCATCTCCCTCGTGACATTCCTGGCGATCGACGCCCTGTGGCTCGGCTGGATCGCGCGCGGCCTGTACCGCGACCAGCTCGGCGAGCTGCTGCGGCCCGACCCGCGGTGGGGTGCCGCGCTCCTCTTCTACAGCCTCTTCGTCGCGGGCATCGTCCTCTTCGTGACCCAGCCGGCCATCGAGCGCGAATCGATCGGCCGCGCGGTTCTCTTCGGAGCCTTCTTCGGCCTCGTCACCTACGCTACGTACGACCTGACGAACCTGGCGGTGCTCCGTGGCTTCCCGACCTTCGTCGCCGTGGTCGACCTCGCCTGGGGCGCCTTCATCAGCGCGACCGTCGCGACCCTGGGCTACCTGACGGCCGGCCGGCTCGGGATCTCCTGAGTGGAACTCCTGCGAGGGACGGGCAGCCTGCTGGCGGGCTTTCTTCTCCTGCCGATGCTCATGCGCGTAGGACTGGGGGCAGTGGGGGCACTCTGGCCCGAGGTGATGGGCCCGGCGGATGCGGCGGCGGCAACCCCGTCCCCGGCCCTCATGGCGGTCAACCTGGGCCTCACGCTCGTGATGGCCGCGATCAGCGCCGTCGTGACCGCGATGCTCGCCCCGGAGCCGCCTTATCTCTGGGTTCTGCTGCTCGGCTTCCTCGTCTTCGCGGGCGGCCTGGTCTTCGGCGTTCAGCAGATCGGCGGCCCGGCGCCCACCTGGTACCTGCTCGCGCTACCGCTGACCAGCGGCGTGGCCATCGCGGCGGGCGGATGGGCCTATCTGAGCTGGCGGGAGGCCGGGCTGTGACGGATCCCGGCGAGATCGTGGACCTGCGGAGGGATGAGGCCGCGAGCCGCTACGAAGCCGAGCTGGCGGACGGAAGCGTAGCGGTCGTGACCTACCGGGAGCGGGACGGGGAGATGCTCATCACGCACACGCAGACTCCCGTGAAGCACCAGGGGCGGGGCATCGCGGGGCGCCTGACCCGCCATGTGCTGGACGACGCCCTCGAACGCGGCCTGGAGCTGGTCCCCTACTGCCCGTACACGGCCTGGTTCATCCGGGAGAACCCGGAATATCGGGAGCACGTCGCCTCGCACTTCGATCTCTGAGACCGGAAACGAAGAAAAGCCGGCCCCCAGGGGAACCGGCTTCTTCCATGGAACGGATGCCGTTCGTCAGGCGGTCTTCAACTCGCCCGACTCGTCTTCCGTCACCTCGGTCAGCTCGGTCTCGTCCTCGGGCGCGTCGGGGTGCGCCACCTCGACCTCGTCCTCCCACTTATCGCGATTCCGTGCCGTAGCGTCCTTGCCGTGCGGGATCACGGGCTGCGCGTAGCGCCGGCCGATCATCTCGAGCGACGCGAGCTGCGCCTCCGTCAGCTGCGGGTAACGGTCCGCGAGAAACTGTCTCGTATCGTTCATCCACTCGCGCACGTCGTCTTCCGTGGCACCCGGAACCTTGCATCGCTGCATGTGCGCGAACAGTTCATCCTTGGCGTCGTCCATCAACGTTCTCTTGTACCCCAAACTTCCTCCTTCATCGTGATGTTCTGGTCGATCGCGGCTACAAAGCTAAATAGTGTAACGACGTAAGCCCCGCCAGGCGAGCGGTCGCGCCCGCAGCGTGGTCTTGCTTCGCCCGCCGCCGATATGTTGTCGTCATGGTGATTCCTCGGGGCGGGACCGGAAGAACAGGTGGCGGGTCCGCGGTGTTCCGCGCGGGCCTCATGCTGGCGAGCGCGCTCCTCTCGATCGCGGCGCCGCCGTCGGCTCGAGCGCAGGATACCGCCGCGGCCGCGGACACGTCGGACGCGCTCGCGGCCGACCGGGAACGCCTGGATGCGGCGATCCGCAGCGAGCTCCAGGCGATCTTCGAGCGAGTGCCCGTGATGTCGGACATCGAGGTCGCGGTCAGCGCCGGGGTCGTACGGTTGACCGGGCAGGCGGCGCATCGGGAAGCCGCCGAGCGGGCCGTCGGACTCGCCCGCTCCCGTGACGGCGTCGTCTACGTGGACGACTCGGAGCTCACGTCCCTGAGCCCGGAGGCGCGGCTGGAGGACGTTGGGGGACGGCTGAGCGAGCAGGTGACCGGGTTCATGCAGCTCCTCCCGCTCCTCGCCGTCGCCGCCGGAATCGTCGTTCTCGCGGGATTCCTCGCGTGGCTCGTCGGGCGGGGGGGCTCGCGGCGTCTCTTCCCGAAGCTGAACCCGTTCCTCGCGTCCATGCTCCGGCGGCTGGTCCAGTTCGGCATCGTGATCGTGGGCCTCATCCTCGCCCTGGAGCTGCTGGACGCGACGGCCCTCGTCGGAGCCGTGGTCGGTACCGCGGGTCTCGCCGGCCTGGCGATCGGCTTCGCTTTCAAGGACATCGTCGAGAACTACCTGGCCGGCGTCATCCTCAGCTTTCGCCAGCCGTTCGCCAGGAACGACCTCGTCGTGATCGGAGGTCACCAGGGGAAGATCATCCGCCTGACGGGGCGCGAGACGATTCTGATGACACTTGACGGCAACCACGTCCAGATCCCGAACGCCACGGTGTTCAGCGAGCCGATGATCAACTACACCAGGAATCCGCGCCGACGGGCGCGCATCGATGTCGAGGTGACGACCGACGTCGACCCCGCGAGGGCGATCGACGTCGGCCTCGACGTGCTCCGCCGAATGGAAGGCGTCATCGAGGATCCGCCGCCCGCGAGCCTCATCACCGGTTTCGGCCAGGGCACGATGCAGATCTCGCTCTTCGGTTGGGTCGACCAGCGTGCCGCGGACTTCGGTCGGGTGCAGAGCGAGGCCTTCCGGCTCGTGAAGAGCGCGATGGAGGAGGCCGGGATCGAGATGCCGTCGCCGGAGTATCGCGTCTCCGTCGCGGGCGAGGTGCCGTCGCCCGAGACACCGACGCGCGAGCCGAAGCTCGCGGCCGAAGAACGGGCGGAGCCCGAGCCGCAGCGTGACGTCTCCGTGGACCGGACCCTGGACGAGCAGATCGAGGAAGAGCTGCGTGAGACGGACGAAGAGGATCTGCTCCAGTGAGCGCGACACGGTACAGTCGACCCGACGAACCGGAAGCAGAAGGGAAAATTTGTGAGTGACGACGGCGGACGGAAGATCCGCGTCTACGAATCCGACGATATCGACGTGACGTACGATCGGAAGCGATGCATCCACTCGGCGGAGTGCGTCCGGGGCCTGCCCGAGGTCTTCGACTCCGACCGCGTCCCCTGGGTAGATCCGGAGCGCGCCGACGCGGACGCGATCGCCGAAGTCGTCGAGCGCTGCCCCACGGGCGCCCTGCACCATCGCCGGAAGGATGGAGCCGTAGAGGAACGACCGGATGCCCGGAACGTGGCCCGCGTCGATCCGCGCGGACCGGTCTTCGTACGGGGACGCATCCGGCTCGAGCTACCGAACGGCGACGTGCTGGAAGAGACCCGGCTCGCGCTCTGTCGCTGCGGAGCATCCGACGACAAGCCCTTCTGCGACGGCAGCCACGAGGAGCTCGGCTTCGACGATCCTGGTGCGATCCAGGGAGGGCGGCTCGTCCCGGCCGAAGAGGCGGGCGAAGACCGTTACGGAGAGCAAGCCGTCACCTTCGCCTGCGCGCCGGACGGCCCCATGCTCGTCAGGGGACGGCTCCGTGTGGAGGGAACGGACGGATCCGCCTCGGAAGGCGTGAAGGGGGCCCTCTGCCGGTGCGGACACTCGGACACCAAGCCGTTCTGCGACGGATCGCACCGCGACGCGGGGTTCGAGGCGGACTGACGGCATCTGTTGCGGCGGTCGTCTGCCGAGGCCATCGTCTCGGTACTCACCACACGTCACTCCAGCGGAGGTACGACCATGGACCTGACCGCGATCATCATCCAGCTCGTCTCGGGCGCCGTGGGCGGCAACGCGGCCGGATTTCTGGCGAAGGCCCGCTCTCTCGGTCCCGTGGTAAACACGATCCTGGGAGCGCTGGGAGGCGTAGGCGGGGGGCAGTGGATCGCCGATTCGGTGGGTGGCGGGATGGCCGGCAACGTCGGAACGTCGGCCTTGATCGGGGCGCTCCTCCCGCTGGCCGTGTCCTTCTTCACGACGAAGAAGGAGGAGGGCGGCGAGCCGGCCGGCTGACGCGACCGACCCGCCGAGCCGACGTCTAGCTGCCGGAACGTGGGAGCACGAAGCTCGCGACCACCCCCGCATGGTCGGACGGCCAGAGGCCGCCGGTCGATTTTTCGTCCGGCGTGTCTCCGACGATCGTGACGCCGACGGGCGGCGCGTCCGCCGCGGACCAGAGACCGTCGAAGTTCCGCACCATGATGTGGTCGATCCGCTTCTCGAGCGGGACGGCGTCGGAGGAGAGGTCCACGTCGTGGCAGCAGGTCAGCTCGGCCCCGTCGACTCCGCGCCGGAGATCGAACACGTCGAGGAATCCCTCGGCGCGCAGAAGGTCGTAGCTCTCCCCGCCGGGCGCTTCGGTATTCAGGTCCCCGAGCAGGACCGTCGGGCGCGTCTCGCCGGACAACGCGTCGACCAGCTCCGACGTCTGGAGGGCCTGCACGGCGCCGCCCTGCGTCTCGACCGGTTCCGGATGCGTATTGACGACCCGGAACGTCTGCCCGTCGATCGTCGCGTCCACGGCGGTCACGCCCCGGGGGATCGGGATGCCGGGCGCGAGTTGCCAGTCGGCCGCGTAGTTGAAGGCGGCGGGCGACGACGTCTCCACATCCGCGCGAGCCAGGATCACGTCGTAGTCGGTCACGCGCACGTCGGTCAGCGTGAAATCGGGATTCAACCTGGGCAGCTCGACGTCCATGTTCCGGACTTGCGCCACGACCCGGTAGTCCTGGCCCAAGCCGTCGAGGTACGCGAGCAGCGTCGGGACGAAGTCGATCACCACGTCCTGGGCGTTCAGCTGGAAGTCGGCGGGATGCTGGGTCCGAAAGGTCGACACCTCCTGCAAGCCCACGAGGTGCGGCTCGTGCGCCGCGATCTCGGCGGCGACGGCTGCCATGCGATCATCGGCGTCGTTGGCCAGCAGCAGCGCCCAGATGTCCGCCACGATGAACGGAATCTGGTTGGGATCCGTTACACCGATCAGCCGATCGACATCGGTTCCCACGTAGAGATTGCGCGTCATCACCGTGAGTCTCACGGCCGACCTCTCTTCGTCCCGAACATCCAGCCCATCGGTCGTTGCGAATCCGTCGGATGCGGAGTCGGAAGGTCCGGCGATGTCGTCGCCGCAGGCGGCCGTCGCGAAGGCGACCAGTAGCGCGGCGAGCAGCGTGCGTTTGCGAAGCATCGTTCCACCTCGTGACAGGGTTTCGGTCTGCCCGCTCTCCGCGGGCCTCGTCACGAGATGTCGCACCGCCGACTCAAGCGGCGGTCAAGCGTCGTCGGCCAGGCGTTCCCTTAGTCGGCGGCGTTGTCCCTTCGTCATCATGTCACGTTCGACGACATCGCGGTGGAGTCGAGCCACGAAGCTGTAACCGCGCGGCTCCGCCACGAGCCACCGTCGCCATTCCAGCTCGTCGAGCGCCGCGAAAAGGCGATCGCCATCCATGTCGAGGCCCCGCCCCACCTCGTCCACCGTGAACCGCTCGCCGAGTAGCGAGCCGGCCTTCAGCGTCTCCTGCGCGTCGACGGGGAGCCGGCGGAACCCCACACGGATCGCCGCCACGAGCGGCGCCGGAATGTCGGCCGGGAAGGTCTGATCCATCGTACGGGCCGGCTCGGGCCATGGGGCGGGCTCCTCGTCCTCGGAACCCGGCTCGAGACCCAGGCGGAGGGCGTGAAGCATGTCGACGGCGAGCAGAGGCAGCCCCCCCGTGTCCCGGTAGAGGCGGCGGGAGAGACGCTCGATCTGTGAACCCTCCCATTCGGGGAGCACCCGGCGGGAGAGGCGCACGAGGTCGGCCTGGTCGAGGGGCGTGAGTTTCAGCAAGTGGCCTGCATAATCACGGCCGATTTTTTCGGCCATCGCGTCCAGGGCGGGGCTCGGCGGATCCGACGTGGCCGAGAGCAAGACGGCCACCGCATGCTCTCCGAAGTTGCGGTCGGTCGGAGCGAGCGCGGCGCACGCGTCCGTCCCCAGGTGATGGGCGTCATCCACCGAGAGCAGAACCGGCGCGCGGTCCGTCATTTCGCTGGCGAGCTGCGTAACGGCCGACGGATCCTCGCGATCGCCCGTGTCGCAGCGGATCTGCGCCAGGTCGAACCCTTCGAGGCGTGCACGCATGGCGATCTCTTCGCCCAACCGTGTCTTGCCGCTTCCCGCGGGCCCGATGACGATCAGCAGCATGGGCTCTCCGTCGCGCTTGCACCGGCGAATCGACTCCAGCGCCTGCTTGAGCTGCTCCCCCCGACCCGTGAGGGGAAACCGGCGGCTGAGGGCAGGTTCCTCCTGACGCAGCTCCTCCCCGACGAGCTCCGGCTGCTCACGAATCCGTTCGGCGAGAGCCGAGAGCGGCGGCGGCGGCTCCAGACCGAGCTCGGCGGAGAGGCGATCGGCGAAAGTCTGGAACAGGGCGATGGCCGAGGACGGGTTACCGGCCAGGGCGTCACTCTCCATGAGCACGCGGACGGGGGCGTCGGCGTGGGGATCGATCGCCCGCGCCCGATCGGCGGCCCGGCGGGCGGCGACGAGGTCGCCCTCCGCGAGCGCGGTTCCGGCGACCGACATGAGCACGCGTACGAAGTGGCCCCGCCACGAGCGGCGTTCGGCGGACAGCCAGTCCTCGAAGGCGTTCGAGTCCGGAATCCCGAAACCCTCCATGAACGAGCCCCGGATCAACGCCTCCGCGCCGCCCGGGTCGTCGGCTTCGAGGGCCTCCGTGAAATCGCGCACGTCGATCGAGAGCACCGACCGGTCCAGCGTGACCTGGTCCATTTCCGTTTCGAGGCCGCCCTCCGGAAGATGCTTGCGCACCACCCGCAGCGCCTCGTTGAGCGAGTGGCGCGCGTCCTTCTCGTCACGGCCCGGCCAGAAGACCTCGGCCAGGTGATCGCGGGAGCGCTGGCCCCTCGGCGATCGCGCGAGGTAGACCAGCAACCCGACATTCTTGCGCCACGTCAGCTCCCGTGGCGGAGGCTCTCCGTCGACCTCCAGTTCCGGAGGACCGAGGAGTTCGAGCCGGATCACGTGGCGTCCCGACAGGTAGCGTCCTCGATCGCGCGCATCTCTTCGACCAGCCGCGCGACAGGCTCCTCGACCGGTAGCGGATCGAACAGCTCCGGATCCGGCGCCCAGCGATCGAGCACGCCGCGTGCCTCCCGGCAGGCTCCCTCCGCCTCGTCCTCTCCGAGCGAGGCGGCCAGCCGGGCGCTCCGCACGCGGGCCCAGGGCCCGAACGCGCCGTCGACCTCCACTGCCTGGATTTCCCGAACCGGCAGCGCCTCGAAGTCCGAGTTCCAGTGCCACATCCAGGCTCGCAACGCGGCATCGGGATCGCCGGCCGCCCGATGCCACTCGCCACGCTGCCAGTAGAGGACGGCGCGGCCGAAGGGGCGTTCGGTGATCCCGATGGAGTCGTAGGCGAGCAACCCCGCCGTGAGCTCGAGCGCTCCCGCAGGGTCGCCGGCGTGCGCCCTGGCCAGCCCCTCCAGGTGCGTCCGCAGGCGACCCGCATCGGCCGCCGACGGAGCCAGTCGGTCGACATCCGACTTCCACCGATCGAATTCGTCGGTCTCGGCAGCTGCGGATGCGCGCAGCGCGAGCGCCCAGGCCGCTCGCGCCCGAGACAGAGAGTCGGCCTCCACATCGGCCGCCAGAGCGTCGAGCCGCGCGGCGGCGGCAGAGGCGGCCGTAGCCGGATAGCCTTCGAGACCGAGCGCATTTGGGATCACCGCCCACATGTCCGCGAAGAGTGCGGAGGCTCCGTCGACCCCCCGGACCTCGTCGAACTGCCGAAGGGAGGCCTCCGGTTGTCCGAGCGCCGCCAGGGCGACGGCGACCGCGTTCACGCCGGAGTGCCATGCGGGCTCCATGCTGGTGGAACGCCCGATGAGGGCCTTCCCCAGAGCGAGCTGGGCCCGGTAGAGCTTCGCATAGCGGGCGAAGCGGGCGGCGAACATCAGGGCAGCCCGGTCGTCGCCACGTGTCAGACCTCGGCGCAGGACATCGGCGCTGTCCGGCTCGAAGCGTTCATACCAACCGAGCGTCCAGCGCGCACAGGGGCCCGTACCCGATCCGCTTGCCGTCGGGAAGGCGCACAGCCGCTCCAGGGCTCGCTGGGCCGACTCCTTCTCGCCCAGGAGGATACGCACGGTGGTCAGATGCTCCCAGGCGAGGCCGAGCTCGGGATTCAGCTCGATCGCCGCTTCGAAGACCTTCTCGGCGCTGTCCGGCTCGACCCCCGTCTCCGACAGGGCTCCGCGATGGAAGAGCTCGTCTGCGTAGACCAGGTGAGCGTAGGGGTCGTTGGGCAGCCTCCCCAGCGCCTCCTCGAAGCGATGGAGAGCCGCCGGTCCGGGCTCCGTGATCACCGCCCGGAGCAGCAGCATGTCGCGTGGTGACATGATGGCCGAATCGGCCTCGAACAGGCTGTCCAGGTTGATGTCCGGCGTTTCACGCACCGTTTGCCAGCGATGCACGTTGTTCTGGCCCCACATGGCCAGCCCGAATTCCGGATCGGAGCGACGCGCTCGCTCGTACAGGCTGTCTGCGGCGACGAGGTCGTAATCCATGAATGCTTGCTCAGCCGCCATGAACGCCTCGAACGCGTCCGGGTCGTCGGTCAGAATCGGCAGGGAGTCCGACATCCCGATCCCTTCGGCTAGCAGCGTGCCGCCGACGTGGCTTCGGAGCTGCAGGGCCATCGCCCGCGCGATGCGCTGCGTTCCCTCCTCCCTGCGCATCGACAGTCGGGGGAGATCCGTCACCGTGCTGTCCTCCCCGAACACGGTCTGTCTCACGAGCACTCGATTCCCGTCATCTTCCACCGAGCAACGGACGAAATACCGAGCGTCCAGCTCGCGCAGAGCGCGACGAGCGGCCTCGGCGGCGGGCGAACCCCGTCCCCGAATGCGGTCGTTGCCGCGCTGCCACGTATGCATCCGATCGATCGTGACGGGCAGGGGAGGAGGCAGATGCTCGAGCTGGCGCGTGGCGGCCCGCGAGATGTTCACCGCGAGGATCGAATCGCCCTGTGTGCTGGCGACGCACGGGGCTATCGCGAAGCTCGAATGGCTGTTCGAGACCTCGACGACCGATGCGGGATCGGAATCCATGAAGACGAACGCGACCGCCAGGGCCGCGACGACGAGGACGGCTCCGATACCGATCGTACGGCGGCGAGGGAAACCGCGGCGCCGAGTCTTCCGCCCTTCACGATCGACTGTACCCGATTCGCCGTTCACGGCTTCGACGACGGCCTCGCCGAAGACGCCGACATCCGGGAAGCGATCCGCCGGCGACTTCGCCAGGGCCCGCTCCAGCACGGCTTCCAGATCTTTCGTGATCGAAGGCCGCACGGTTCGCACCGACGGCACGGGGTCGGCCGCGTGTCGGCGCAGGAGCGCGCCCCGGGACGACGCCGTGAACGGCGGCGTCCCCGCCAGCATCTCGTACAACACGCAGGCGAGCGCGTACTGGTCGTCCCTGGCGTCGGACCGCGCTTCCGGATCGGACTGCTGCGGGCTCATGTAGGCCGGGGAGCCGACCGCCAGCCCCGTACCGGTCAGCCGCTCCTCCCCCGTCTCGTCCAGGGCACGCGCGACGCCGAAATCCGCGAGGAGCGCGTGTTTCCCCGTGAGCAGGATGTTGGAAGGCTTGATGTCCCGATGCAGGATGCTCGCGGCGTGGGCATACTCGAGCGCTTCGGCCATCTCGGCCGCGATCCGAACGGCCTCCTCGATCGGCAGTTCCCCCTCGGCCGCCAGGCGTTCACGCAGCGTGCGGCCCTCGACGAAGGGCATCGCGTAGTAGAGGAGCCCGTCGGCTTCGCCGGAATCCAGCACCGGTAGCACGTACGGATGGGTCAGGCGGGCCGCCAGTCGAATCTCGTGGAGGAACCGTTCCTGGCCGATGGCGGAGGCGAGCCGGGGGGCGAGCACCTTCACCGCGACCGTGCGATCGTGGCGAAGATCCGCGGCCCGATACACGATCGCCATCGCGCCGCGTCCAGCTTCCGACGCGATCTCGTATCGACCGGCGAGGGCTGCTCGCACACGCTGCAGCAGATTCTGCATAGACGTCGTCCCGGGCGCGGGTGCCTGGTGTGACCACGCGGCGGAAAAGCTGAAGTTAGGTTCATCGTGGCGGGTGGGCGACCCGGCTCACGCTATGGAGGATGAGCCGTGGATCCATCCACATGGAACAGGGACCCGCCATGCCGAACAGACACCACGTCGTTTCCGTCGCGCTCTTCAGAATCTCCGCCGTGCTCGCCCTGGTTTGCCTGTCGTCGGTCGGATCCGTGATGGCACAGGACGCGGGACGAGCCGGACGGGTGTTCGAGCGATTGCCCGACGGCAGCATCGGACCGGTGATCCCGGGGGCCGCCGTCCAGTTCATCGCCGAAGACGGCAGCCTCGCGGGACGGGCGACGACCAACTCCGACGGTAGCTACCGGGTCCTTCTCGACCCGGGCCGCTACCGGACGACCGCCAAGGCCGTCGGGTACGAGACTTACGCGTCGGAGGGATACTCGGTGGTCCGTCTCGAGGACGGCGTCACGACGCTCAACTTCTTCCTGCACGCGGTGGAACCGGACGACGGCGACGGTGATGATGCGGAGCCGTCGGGCGCGGCAACCGGAAGCGTCGGGGGCAGCGTGAGAGTCGGCTCAGGCAGCAACGCCTACCGGCTCAACTTCGACGCCGAGGCAGATCCGCTCGAGGGCACGATCCGGTACGCTCCCGCAGGCGGAGTGGTCCTGCGCGGCAACGTGGACGTCTGCTTCCAGCGCGTCGGCAATCGCGTCGTGATCGGAGGAACGCTGACGGGGGACGCGCCCGAGCCCTACTTCGAAGTCGTTCTGGAGGACAACGGCCAGGGCCGGAACGCGCCGGAGCCCGACGGAGCGGGTTTCCAGTTGTCGTCGACCCCGCCGGACTGCGAAGACGCGGGGACGCCACCTGCCGTAGAGAGCGGGAACGTGAACGTCGAGACCCATTGAGGCTGTCGAGCGCCGACCGTGCCGCGAGTTCACGGCGAGGATCGGGTTCGACGTGCCTACCGCGGCAGCGTGTCGGCGGGCGTGGTGTCGCGCACCGCGGCGGAGTCGCGATCCTGCCGTCGGAGCCTGTCAAGAAGCCCTCCGGCGGCTTCTTCGAGCAGGTCGCGCCCCTCGCGCTCGATCCGCTCCTGGCCTTCCCGGGTGACGCGTCCGCGCAACGATGAGGTGAGGGCCTCGCGATCGAGCCGGATCTCGGGATTCCGGATCGTCCCTCCCACGTCGAGCCGAAGCGGAATCGGCGGCGCGTCGCGAGCGTCCGCGTCCGCTGCGTCTTCGGTGGCGTCCTCACCGGCCCCCCCACCGATCTGCGTGATCAACTGGCCGAGGGCGGCGTCCGTATCGATGCCCGGCAGGCCGCGGACCACGGAGGGCGGGACAAGCAGCGCGAGGTCGAGATCCAGCAACCCCGCCAGACCGGCGCCTCCGCTCACCGCGCCCTGGACGTCACCGAGCGTGAAGGTCCAGTTGCGCAAGAGAAGCCGGCCCTCGCGGATCTCGAAGGGGCCGCCGAGATCGCGGAATCCGCGAAAACGCTCGCTCGACAGGTTGAGACGCGAACGCAGCACGTCCGGCAGGTCGAAGCTGCCGAAGCTGCCCTCCACGAAGCTCGAGCGACCCGTGGCGGCCAAGTCCTCCGTGACGGGCAGGAAGGCCTCGTCCAGCGGCGCGGACCCGGAGATGTCGAAATCGACGATGCCGTCCAGGGCTCGTCCGAGTCGCGTCCAACGTTCGAGAAGCGACCCCGCCCCGGCGCCACGCAGCTGGAACTCGTACTCGAGGGCATAGGGCGGCTCCTGGCCTGCGAGATCGAGCTGCGCTCCCCCCGAGAGCTGGCCGCCATAGACGGTCCCGGACACTTCCGAGATATCGACCCGACCGTCGGCTACGTCGACACGGAACGAGACGTCGCTCGCGTTCGTCGGGGGGTTCACCCATTGGGCGACCGATACGGAGCCCGTGGCCCGAACGGCGGAAAGATCGGGCTTGTGGTACCGCTCACGCGCGATCACCTCCGGATCGCGTCCCCCGACTCGAGCGCCGGCCAGGCGAGCGGTGAGGAGCTCGCTATAGCCCGGTTCGTCCGCGCCGGTTCGCAGGTCCGCCGCGGCGAGCCGCTGCGAACGGGCGGTGAACTCGATCAGCGGCGGCGCGCCGCGGGCCGACTCCTCGGTCAGATAGCGGCGCACGAGCTGCGCGCTGGAGAATGTGACGGCCAAGTCGCTGTCCCCGATCGTCACGGGCACGGCGTCACCCCGCACGCCCGAGCCCGTGAGCTGGACCGTGGCCGCGGCGATCCGGGCCGGCCGCGGGAGCGACGGGTGGCTCCATACCACGTTCGACAGCCGGATCGGACCGCTCAGATTCCAGCGGTCCACCGCCTTCGCTGGACCGCTGACGTCGACGGCCACCGAGATGCTGCCCTCCAGGGGCAACGGATCATCGCTTCGAAAGTCGTTGACCTGGGCCAGCCCGAATTCCCCCGACAGATGGCCCTCGAGGG
>CAZOEX010000019.1:0-18502 GCA_964578925.1 uncultured Gemmatimonadota bacterium
CCCTGCGTCCCGAAAACGCTTCCGCGATCGTTACACCGTCGGCATACTCCAGGTCGCCCCCCACCGGCAGCCCGCGCGCCAGCCGCGTGACGCGCAATTCGGGGAGCCCCGACACCAGGCGATGGATGTACGCGGCCGTCGCTTCGCCCTCCACGCTCGGGTTCGTTGCAATGATCAGTTCACTCACGCCCTCTTCGAGGCGGCGCATCAAGCTCGCCATGTTCAGTTCCTCCGGCCCGATGCCGTCCAGGGGCGACAGATGCCCCCCCAGCACGTGGTAGAGGCCACGGAATCGTCCCGATCCCTCGATGGCGCCGATGTCCGAGGCCTCCTCGACCACGCAGATCGACGACGGATCGCGGCGGCCGTTCCGGCAGAACTCACACGGGTCTTCCGAGCTCAGATTGCCGCACTCGGAGCACGCCACGACCTCTTCGACCACCCGGTCGATCGCCTGGGAAAGACGTCGCGCATCCTCCGGAGGCCGCTTGAGAAGATAGTACGTCAGACGCTGCGCCGTCTTCCGGCCGACGCCGGGAAGGCGGGCGAACTCCTGTACCAGTCCGTCGATCGCCGACATCTGCTCTCGCTTCGCCCCGGAGGCGCCGTCAGCCGCCGAGAAGCGAACCGAGGCCCGGCATGCCGAGCCCGCCGGTCGCCTGCTTCATCTCGTCTTCCATCGCCTCGCGCGCCCGACGCTGGGCCTGACTCACGGCGGCGAGCACGAGGTCCTCGAGCATCTCGACGTCGTCCCCCTCGACAGCCGCCTCGTCGATCTTCAACCCAACGAGCGATCCCTTGCCGTCCACCGTCGCCTCCACCAGACCGCCACCGCTCGTCTCCGCGAACGTCTGCCGGGCCAGCTTCTCCTGCATCTCCGTCATCCGGCTCTGAAGCTGCGACGAGAGCTGCATCAGTTGCTGCATGTTTTTCAAGTCCACGATTCTCCTTATTCCTTCAGGCGCAGGTCGAGTGTTTGTACCGCTTCGCGCAGGTTCGGGTCCGCCGCCATCAACTGCTCGAGCCGCTGCTGCTGGGCGGATTCGGCCGTCAGCCGCTCCGCCCGTCCCGTCGCCTCGATCCTGACTTCCAGCTCGGCCGGATCGATCGCCAGGCGCCGCGCGAGCTCCCGACGAAACGTCCCCGATCGCGACGGACTCTCGAGGAAGCTCCGAACGTTGTCGGCCAGCCCGGGCACCACACCTACACGCAGGGCACCGTCATCGGTCCGCGCGATCCGCGCCCCGGTGAGCGCGATCGCCTCGCCGCCCAATCCTTTGCCGCGAAGGGCCGCAATGGTCTCCCGCCATGCCCTTGCCGCCTCCGCGACTTCGCCCTGCCGGTCGCCGACCGCCGGTTCGGTCGACTCCGCACGTGCGGCCGCGGCCTTCGACGAGGTCTTCGGCGGGGACGCCGCCCGGCCCCCGGAGGCGGCCTCGGCCGGCCGCTCTCGTGCGCCCTCGGGAGCGGGACCGCCTCCGCCCTCCGGCAGATCGACCGGCGGCACGCCCGTCTCGATCGCCTCGATCAGCGTGGCGAAGTCGACGTAGGACGTGAGGCTGACCAGGCGAAGAAGAAGGGCCTCGAGCTGTATGCGCGGTTGCGTGCTCCGACGGAGCCGTCCCGACGCTTCGAACTCGACAGTGGTCATCAGGTACCGGAGCAGGTCCTCTTCGGAAAAGCGCGACGCGGCCGCCGCGAAGGCCTCCCGATCCGCCTCGGACAGCTCGGTCGCCGCCCCCTCCGGGTCCATTCGCAGCGCCAGCAGCATCCGCCACGCCTCTCCCAGCCCCCGGACGAACTCCCCGGGGTCGTAGCCCTCGTCGAGCAGTCGCTGCACGTACGGAAAGACCTCCGCCCGATCTCCTTCCGCCACCATCTCGGTCAGCTCCAGGTACTTTTCCTCGGCGACGAGACCGAGCATGCGCCGGACGTCGTCGGGCGCCACGGCGTCGCCGGAGAAGGAGAGTACCTGGTCGAGCAGCGAGAGGGCGTCACGCACACCGCCTTCCGCATGCCGAGCGATGGGGAGCAGTGCACCTTCTTCGGCGTCTACGCCCTCTCGCCTGAGCACCTCGCGCAGGCGCTCGACGAGATCGGGTACCGAGACCCGGCGGAAATCGAAGCGCTGACAGCGCGACATGACCGGATCCGCGGTCTGTCGGATCTTCTCGGGTTCGGTGGTGGCGAAGACGAAAATCACCCGCGGAGGCGGCTCCTCGAGGATCTTCAGCAGGGCGTTCCACGCCTCGCGCGTGAGCATGTGCGCCTCGTCGACGATGTAGACCTTGTACCGGGACTCGTCGGACGGGGCGTACATGGCCCGCTCCCGCAGGTCGCGGGCGTCGTCCACGCCCCGGTTGCTCGCGGCGTCGATCTCGACCACGTCCAGCGCCGTGCGACCCGACCAGATGTTCTCGCACGACTCGCACGTTCCGCACGGCTCCCCGTCCTCGCGGTTCGGGCAGTTGAGCGCCATGGCGAGAACCCGTGCGGCCGTCGTCTTCCCGATTCCGCGGGGGCCGGCGAAGAGGTAGGCGTGGGCGACGCGTTCCGACTCGACCGCTCCACACAGCGTCGAGGCCACGTGGTCCTGGCCGACGAGTTCGGCGAAGCGGCGCGGGCGGTGGCTGCGAGCGAGTGCGGTGCGGTACATGCCGTCAAGCTACCGGGGAGCGTGATACGGGGAAAGCGCGAAAAACCCCAGGCGATCCGTGGCGACCTTCACGAACTTACCGCTGCTACCTTCACGGTCCTGACGGGATTCGCACGCTCCGGCCCCACGGGCCTGGGGCGCATGAAGGTAGGTTCCGCGCGGCCGGCGGGCAACGCGCCCGGGCGAAGTCAGCAGTCGTCACCGGTGAACGCCCCGACATCGTGCCGGACGGTGGCGCGACGCCCCGGTCCGAGCGTCACCGCGACCACGTCGAAGCGATACTCCGATGCCCACTCCCGCCGGGAGGCGATCCATCGCGCGGCCGCCCGCCGCAGATGCGCGCGCTTACGGCGATCGACCGCCTCCGCCGGTCGCTGCGGCCCCGGCCGTCGCGTCTTCACCTCCACGAACGCGATCGTCTCCCCGTCCCGTACGACGAGATCCAGCTCGAGTCGACCGGCCCGCCAGTTTCGCGCCAGAATCCGGTAGCCGGCCCGCTCCAGGAAACAGGCCGCCACCTCTTCGCCCAGGACTCCGATCTGCCGCATGACGCGAGCATCGGACGCGGACTCATCGTGTGCTCAACCCGGCCGTCAACGGGACGCGGAGGCCCACCCTTCCGAGGCCACGTCGATCGAGCCCGTGAAGCCGGCCTCCCGGACGAGTGCCGCCACGTCGGCGGCGGCGCGAAACTGCGGATAGATGTGCGTCAACACGAGGCGCCGCGGTTCGGCGACCGCAGCGAACGAGGCCACGGAGGTCGGGGAGAGGTGGTTGTCGCCGACGAGATCGTCGGGCAGCGAGCACTCACAGACGAAGAGACCGCTCCCCGACGCGAACTCGCCCAGCGGCGCGGCCGGGCCTGAATCGCCCGTATACGTCACGGATACCCCCGACCCTTCCAGCCGCACGGCCAGGCTCTCGTCCGTATGCGGCGTCTTCAGCGTCCGCAGCTGCAGGTCGCCGGCCAGCGGCAACGACACGCCCGGATCGACCTCGCGCACCTCCACCGGGAAACCCGGCTCGAGCACGTGGTCGCCCGTGGCGGCAGCGAAGGCCTCGAGCCGCGCCCGAACGCCCCGTGGGCCCCAGATCGCCAGCGGCTGCTCCCGCGTCTCGGGAAGCAGCCCCCATTTCAACGCGAAGAGCAACGCCGGAAGATCGCCGATGTGATCGGTGTGGAAGTGCGATATCCAGACGTGGGTGATCTCGCTCCAGGACCCCCCGACGCGGGCGAGCGATCGGACCGTGCCCGGACCACAGTCGAGCAGCGCCTTCACCGGACCGGCTTCGAGCAGGTAGGCGGAGCAGCTCCGATCGGCCTCGGGCACGACCGTGCCGCACCCCACGACGGTGAACGTCCCCGGTGCCGCCGGCCCCTCGGGCGAACTGCTCATCCCACCGGGCCCATCACCCGCCCCCGGCGCCGGTCACGCCGAAGCCACGGCCCTGGGGAGGTCCTTCAGCTCCAGCGCCACGAGCGTGCTCACGCCCGGCTCCTGCATCGTGACGCCGTAGATGTAGTCGGCGACCTCGATCGTTCGCGGATTGTGCGTGATCACCACGAACTGGGTGTCGGAGGAGAAACGCTCGAGCATCGCGGTGAAGCGACCGATGTTCGTCTCGTCCAGCGGGGCGTCCACCTCGTCCATCACGCAGAAGGGACTCGGCTTGGCCAGATAGATCGCGAAGAGCAGCCCCAGCGCCGTGAGCGTCCGCTCGCCGCCCGAGAGGAGGTGGATGCGCTGCGTGCGCTTTCCGCGCGGACTCGCCGAAATCTCGATGGGCGAATCGAGCGGGTCGTTGGGGTCCTCGAGCCAGACGTCGCACTCCCCTCCCTCGAAGAGCGTGACGAAGATGTCACGGAAGTTCTGTCGCACCTCGCGAAATACCGAATGGAAGGCCTCGGAGGCCGCCTCGTTGATCCGGTCGATCGACTCGTGGAGATCCTCCCGGGCATCCACGAGATCCTGCTTCTGGTCCTCGAGGAAGTCGAGACGCTCCTTCTCTTCGTCGTATTCGGCCGCCGCCAGCATGTTGACGGGACCGAGCGAGGCCAGCTTCCTTCGAACCTCCTCGGCCTCCTCCGCCCACGCTTCCACCGTTCCCTCTTCCGGGCGGGCGATCTCCTCGCGCAGCTCCTCGAAGGGACGCTCCCACTCGACCTCGACCCGCTCCCGGACCGACGCGCTGCGTCCACGCAGTTCCGAGATCTCGAGCTCGAGCGCGTGACGACGCTCCGAAATCTCCCGCTCCCGGGCCCGCGCGGACCGCAGCTCCGATTCTCGTTTCTCGAGCTCTGCTCGGCGCTCCTCGAGACCCTCCAACCGTTCACGAACATCGGCCTCCAGGTCCTTCCGCGCCTCGAACAGCTCCTCCAGCTCGTCTTCGTTGCCTGCCAGCTGCTCGGCACCCCGCGTGATCGTGGCCCGGAGCTCGTCTCGCTCCGCTTCGAGTCGCGCCGCCCTCTGCTGCAGCTCGGCCAGCGTGTCCTCCGTACGCTGGACGCGCTCCTGCTCCGCCTCACGGTCAGCCTCGACCCGCGCGATGCGCAGCCGAAGCTCCTGGAGCGCATCCCGTTCGGCCTCCCAGGAAGCGGCGGCCTCGAGCAACTCGGCACCCAGTTCGGCGAGACGCTCTTCGAGCTCTCCCCGGCGTCGGCTCAGGCGTTCGACCCGTTCGTCCGTTGCGTCGGATTCGGTTTCTTCCGGCCCGGACTCGGGCTCCGCTTCGGCCAGCTCCGCCAACCGCTGACCGAGCTCCTCGATGCGCTCCCGGGTTCGAGCCTCTCGCTCCGCCGCCGTCTCCGCGGCAGCCGCCGCCTCCCGTTCGCGGTCCGCGAGGCTCTCGTGTTCCGCGTCCAGCGCCGCCGTACGTTCCGCCAGTCTACGGGCCTCCCCCTCCGCCGACTCCAGCTTCTCGCGCAGCTTCCCGACGTCGGCCGTGAGCGTTTCCTGCCGCTCCTCCAGCTCCTGGAGCTCGGCTCGCCGACGGAGCAGGCCTTTCCCCCCGGACGGCTGTCCGAGCCGGATCGCTCCCAGGCGGTCCCGCCCACTCCCGTCACGGGCCACCCAGGGGCCGCTTCCCATCTCGAAGTTCTCGCCGCCGAGCTCGACACCCGAGAGGAGCGACCGGACCCACGGCGCTCCGGGGCCGTGGGCCTCGACATGTGCGTTCAGATCCCCGTCGCCGCCCGTCAGCGTCGGCCCCGGATCGAGCGGGAGAAGGACGAGGCCCGCGGTCTCGTCGCGACCCGCCAGCCAGGAGCGCACGCGCTCCACCGACCGCCCGTCGTCCACCACGACGCCGAAGAGCATCGAGCCCAGCTGCGCCTCCACGGCCCGGGTCAACTCGGACGGTACGTCCATGAACTCGGCCAGGACGCCTCGCACTCCGGGAAGCTCGTCGCGGTCCGACTGCAGGCGCGCGACGATGGGGGGCAGATCCTTGCCGGCCGATAGCATGCCCGACAGCCCGCCGACCCGGGCCGACACCGACGCCAGCTCGCCCTCCGTCTCGGCCAGCGCGTCGCGGAGCTCCCGTGCCTCCGCCCGCGAGGCTCGAAGACTCTTGCGCGCCTCCTCGAGGCGCGCCGCGACCGCTGCGCGTTCCGCCCGTGCGGTCTCGGCCTCCGCCTCCGCCTCTTGCCGCGCTTCGACGAGCTCGGCCAATCGCCCTTCGGCCTCCGTCCGCTCGGCGTGCCGGCGCTGACGTTCCGCGGCCCGGGCGCGCTGCCGCTCCCTCCGACCTTCCGCCTCCGCGCCGGCCGCTCCGAGCTCTGCGATCAGCGCCGTGAGCGCATTGCGGGCTTGGGCCTCTTCTCGCTCCGCCGCCTGGCGTTCCTCGCGGAGTCGTCGAACGCGGTCGGCCAGCTCTTCCTCCCGCTCGCGAAGTCCTGCCAGCTGCTCCGCCTGTCCGGCAGCGCGCCTGGCCGCCGCGTCCCGTTCGGCCGTGGCCTTCTCCCGACGTTCTTCCAGCTCCTGCAGGTCTTCGCCGATCTGCTCGATCCGTCGCTTCGCCGAAGTGATTCGCTCGTCGGTGAGCAAGCGTTCGCGTTCGATCTCCTCCAGCCGGCCGCGGACGGTCTCGAGGCGCGAGGCCTGTCGTCCGCGCTCCCGTTCCGCCTCGGCCAGCCGCAGACGCAGGTCTTCGACCTCCGTCTCCTCCCGCGCGAGATCGGCCTCCTCCTCGGGCTGCGTCCGCTTGAGCGCCTGCAGCTCCCTCTCGGCGTCCGCGAGCCGGTCGTCGACCTTCGCCAGGCGATCCGCCGCCACCGCCACCTCCAATACGAGACGCCGGTCCCGCAGATCCTGGAACCGGGTGGCGCGGCCCCGCTGCCGCGCCAGGGAGCGGACCTTGCTCGCGACCTCGCCGATCACGTCCTCCAGGCGCTGAAGATCCGCGTGCGCCTGGTCGAGGCGGCGAAGGGCCGTGCGGCGACGATCCTTGTAGCGCCCGATTTCGGCGGCCTCCTCGAAGAGCGCCCGTCGCTCTTCGGGGCGGTCGCTCAGAATCGCGTCGATCATCTTCGACTCGATGATCGAGTAGGCGTTGGCGCCGAGCCCCGTATCCCGGCACATGTCCTGGATGTCCTTGAGCCGCACGGTCTGGCCGTTCAGCTCGTAGATGCTCTCGCCGCCCCGAAGCACGGTGCGTCCGATCGTCACCTCGGGATACGGAACCGGCAGGATGCCGTCCTCGTTGGCGATGCGGAGCTGCACTTCGGCGCGGTGGATCGCTTTGCGGTTCGCGGTGCCGTGGAAGATCGCCTCGTCCATGCGGCTGCCCCGGATCGCCGATGCGCGCTGCTCGCCGAGCACCCACCGCATGGCATCGGAGATGTTGGATTTTCCGCACCCGTTCGGCCCGACGATCGTCGTGATGCCGTCATGGAACTCGACGGTCGTCGAGTCGGCGAACGACTTGAAGCCGTTGAGCGTGAGCGACTTGATCTTCACGGTGCGATTCCCGCCCTGCTGATGAGTTGACTCCCCTCTCCTCGGTCCACCAACCGCTCACCGAGCGGCTGCGCGTCGGCCTCCGAGCTGAACGCCCCGGCGTACACGCGATAGAGCGCCGCCGCCGCGGTGTCACGCAGGACGTACGCGGGAATATCGGCCTCGTGCAGCGCCGCGACTCTACTTTCGGCCGCCTCCCGTTCAGCGAACGTACCGAGGTCGTAGGCGAGGCGCACGGGGCGTACGTCCCAGTCCCTGGCGGCCTCCTTGCGCCCGTCCGCCACGAGATCGGCCATCGCGGCAGTGGCATCGGCCCGGTCCTCGTAGACGCCGTACAGCACGCGATGGTAGACGCGACCGCGCACCGGAGTCGGTGCCACGTAGAAGAGGCCTCCGTCTTCGGAGAGTTCGAAGCGGCGCGTCATAGCGTCCGAGAAGCGGATATAGCTCCCGACGAGCACGGAATAGCGAGCTGCGGGCGCACGGAACTCGGGGTCGGCCGCCGGAGTCGATCCGTCCGCGGAATCCACCACCTCCGCTTCGGCCGCCTCGGCCCGGGCCGGCCCGCCGCCGTCCGCGGGCACTCCGTCATCGACCGCGCCGACCTCGCCGGTTCCCACTGCGCTCTCTCCGCCGTCGTCTCCCCCTCCCGAGCTACCGGCCACCAGCCCCCAGGCCAACAGGGCCAGAAAGAGCACCGCCACCGGGAGGAGGAGCCGTGTCAGCGAACCCATCCTCCGCCACGGCCCCTCCATCGGCTCGCCTGCCGCAGCCCCCTCGCGGGCGGGCGATCCCGCGGCGACCGCGCCCGAAGCAGGCGCCGACGGCGGGGGTGCGGGTCGCTCGACCCGGGCGAGGAGCGGAGCCCCGAGCTTCCCGGCGACGCCGGTCGCTTCACCCAGCGCGATGCAACCGTCCAGCGCCAGCCGCTCCCCGTGACGGCCTTGCTCCGCCACGGCTTCCAGATCTTCCTCACCGACGTAGAGCAACAGGGTGCCGCCCCCGTCGCGCGCCTGCTGCAGGAAGCGGCGAAATCGCTGCATCCGTCGCAGGGCGGAGTACGGGAGCGCCGCCTCGCCGGCCGGCAGATAGGCGAATTTCTGCTCGCGTCGAGCCCGGGCCACCGAAGCCACCGTGGCTGCCCCGGTCAGCGCGGACGTCAATCCGGGCCCTCCCGCCGCGTCGAGGAGCCGGTCCAGTTCTCCGGCGCCGGCCACGTTGATCAGGAAGGTCCGGCCCCGAAGCCGGCCCACCATGTCCGCGAGCCCCGTCGCCACCCCGGCCGCCCATTCGTCGGTTCCTCGGTCGCGCACCAGCGCGATCAGGCGGGCCTCGTCGGGAAGCCACCGTCCCGTATCCGGCCGAGGCGCACCGGCCGTCATTCCGAGGCGCCGATCTCCGTCACCCAGGCCTGCAGCTCGCGCTCCCGCAGGAGCTGACGCGCGGCAGCCTGAGCTCGAGCGCGCGAGGGGAACGGGCCCACGAGGCCCCGATGCCAGAGCTCGCCCGCCTCGTCGGGATACGTCTGAATCCGGGTCGGGTATCCCGCCTCGGACAGCGATCCGAGAAGGTCCTCCACGCCGGAGCGCTGACGGGCCGATGCTACGATGGCGTAGAAACCGGGCGGGCCCTCCTGAGCGGCGGCCGGGTCCCGGCCGATCTGCGGTACGCCGACGTCGCTCTCGTCCGACGGTGCAGCGTCGGCGGTGTCGGCGGGCGGACCGCCGGGAGCTCCGGCCGTCCTCCCGAGGTCGTCGAGCGCCTCCCGCAAATCGGGTTCGCCGCCGAGGCTCGGATTGTAGTGCACGGGCAGCCACCAGTGAGGCGCGCCCCCCGCCAGCACGGCGCCGGCCGAGTCGTTGACGGAGACGAGCCGTGCTTCGTCCTCGACCAGTACGATGGTGAGATCCCCGGGAAGGCCGAGGGGAAGATCCGTCCGCCAGTCTCCGGGCAGTCTCGCGGCGGTACGCGAGCCGGTGCGGAACCTGCTGGTCCCCTCGGACGTCTCCACGAGCAGCGAGCCCCCGAAGAGCCCGGGGCGAATGCGGTCGGCGGCCGCCTCGAGCCCGATCGGGTCGTCCGCCTCCAGGCTGAAGCGACTGATTCGCTGCAGGCGGGGGGGATCGTCGAGCGTCGCATAGATCTCGTGAGAGCTCGGGGATGCCGCCAGCCCGCGTACCCCCCCGTCCAGCTCGACCTCACCCACGAGCTCGCCATCGTCCTCCGTCGCATATAGGCGGACCGAGCGCCCGTCGGGTCCGGTCACGGCGATCCGCCGACCCCAGGCGGTGACGAGCGCGGGCGGTCCGCCCGCATTCTCGATCTCCGCGGCTACGGCGCTGTCGGCTCGCTGCAGAAGGAGCAGATCGGACGGATCCCCCCGGGTCAGGACGGCCAGTCCGCCCTCGATGGGCCCGGCCCAGGCCGCCGGTGGGTCGAGCGTGTAGCCGTGCTCGTATTCTGAACCGACCTCGTAGGCGAAGCTCCCGGCCGAGTCGAGAAAGACGATGGCCGCCGGCGTCGCGGCCGTCGCCTGCGCCTCCTCCGAGAGCGTCGCTAGACGCTCGACCTCGTCCTCTACCGGGCCGTAGCGCACGACGGCGCCCGACTCGGCACGCAGCACGATCACTTCTTCGCCGAGCGCCCAGGCCCCGTCCGCCACCGGTAGCTCCGCCGAGCCCGTCCATACCACCGAGTCCGGTGCGACGACCGTCCGCAGCTCCGCCATACCACCCCCCCGGGGCACGGTCAGGAGACCCCACTCCGATGCCGTGCTTCCCACGACGAGCTCGGCCGCGTCTCGCTCACTCCGTATGGCCTCGTCGGTCGACTCGCCGCAGGCGCCCGCGACGAGAATCGCGACCAGGGCGAGGCGGGGTACGGTTCGAGTCAGCATGCTGCGCAAAGCGTCTCCCTTCCGGAGTTCGTCCGACCGGCGGACCCGTCGGTCGACGGTCGCGGGCCAACATGCGGACGTGCCACGGACCGCCGCAACGGACGACCGCGGCGTCCTCCGACGCCCGACGGGGTTGCGTCCGGAGAACTTCTTCTCAAAACATCTCACCGAAGCTCAGCGACCAGTGTCCGTCGCGGAACTCTTCACCCCGCGAGAGGGGCACCGTGTAGTCGAGCCGCAGCACGGCGAAGAAGAGGTTCATTCGCAGCCCGGCCCCGACGGCGGCGAGCGGCTCCCGATAGAGGAAGGGATCCTCGTCGGCCTCGCGGCTCCATACGAGACGGTGCACACCGGGCGTCCATGCGGTTCCGACGTCGAAAAAGAGAGCGCCGTCGATCGCCGGCGCGTTGAGAGGCAGCCACGCGTCCTTGATCGAGTTCAGCAGCGGAAATCGCAACTCGGTGTTCAGCAACAGGGTGCTGGATCCGATCGCCCGCTCCTGGGCCGGGCAGAACAGGTCGATCTCGCTCGCCTCCCGTGATGCGGCGCACTCGGCCGCCCCGTACGAGTCCGGATCGTAGCCGCGCAGGTAGTAGGGCCCGCCCCATGCCAGTTCGAACTCGGCGGCGTCGCTCCCCGGCCCGATGTCGAACCGGCCGAACGCGAGCAACCGCTGGGCGACGGTCACGGAGGCCGGAAGCGAGAGATAGTGACGGAGATCGAGCCGGAGGTCGGCCATGTTGAGATCGCCGAGCGCCGGCGCGATCGACGCCCGCAACCTGCGGCCCGCGATGGCACCCGTGAATCCGGGCAGCGAGTTGTCGTGGACCCAGGCGAGGGACGGCTGGACGAAAACACGCGTGGGACCGTCGATCGTACGCCGGAAGGGCTCGAACCCCGGTCGGAAGATGCCGCGCAGCAACTGGTCCGTCTGCAGGCTCGAGCCCCGTAGCTCTCCCTCCAGCCGCGTGTACCGGCTCAAGGGATAGACCGCGGTCATGGCCACGGACCGGTACTGGTCGCGCTGGAACAGGTTGAACTCGCCGAGTCGTCCGTCCTCGCCCGGAACCTCCTGGAGGCGCGTCCCCCGGAAGCGGAAGAACGGATACTGGACGAAAGACACCCCCAGGTTCAGCCGCTGCTTCAGGTAGGTGTACGACGTGAGGATCCGGGCGTTGTCGAAGGAGCCCTGCACATCGCCGGCGATGTAGAGGTTGTGGTCTCCCAGCATGTCCGAGAGGACGATGTAGGAGCCGCCGAACACGCTGTTGCCGAAGTAACCACCCGTCTGGGCGCCGATGGAGGGTCGACCGACGACCTCGACCGCCAGGTCCACGTCGTAATCGCGGGTGGCGAAGGCCGCCGTGTCCGGCAGGGCCAGGCTTACGCTGTCCAGAAGCGCGCGCACCGAGAGCTCCGGCCGCTCGGGCGGTGGGCGAAGGGCGCCGTCCTCGTCGCGATAATCGGATCGCCGCGGTCCTTCGTCCGACAGGTAGAACGACGCCGGTGGTCCCTCTCGCGAGCTGCGCGGCGCATCGCGGGCTTCCACCGTACGGCTGACACCGATCTCCGCCGCGGCCGTCCGCGCTCGGGTGGCAGGCGAGGGGGACGCCGCCCGGGCCCGGGGATCATCCACCACGTACAGGTTGAAGCCCGCCTCCTCGAAGTAGGAGAAGGCGAGCCGGTCGGCGCCGCGCGCCCACGAGAGTCCCGGACTCGTGAGAAGGGCGCCCTGCCCCATCGTTCCGGTCAGCACGTCGGTCAGCTGTCTCACCTCGCCGCCCGCGATTTCCTGCAGGAAGACGTTGAACGCCCCGCTTCGCGTCGACAGGTAGGCCACGCTTTCGCCGTCCGGCGACCAGGCGGGATTGATCGCCAGTCCGCCGTCCTGGCCGGGCAGGGGACGTCGCGCTCCCGTCGCCGGCTCGAGCAGCTCGATCCGCAGGGGACCGAACGCCAGTGTCTCGAGGTCCGTCTCCGGCCCCGCATCGGTCGTATAGGCGATCGTCGAACCGTCCGGCGACCAGGCGGGGTGTAGCTGTGCCAGCCTGTCGTCGGTGAGCTGCTCGATTCGGCCGTCGGACAGATGCCAGACGTAGAGATCGGAGATCCCTCCCAGGAGTCCCGTGAACACGATCCGGCGCCCGTCCGGAGACCAGGAGGGCGCCTGAAGGCCGTTGAGTTCGGGCTCGCGCGTCCGACGGATCGCTCCGGTCGCCGCATCCACGACGTAGAGCGCGTCGACTCCGCCCCGCTTGGCCACGAACGCCAGGGACTCGCCGTCCGGGCTGAACTCGGCCGACGAGCTCAAGTACCTGAGGCTCTCGAAGTCGCCGCCCCGCGCCGCCTTCACGAGCCGACGCCCGTCCTCTGCCGACTCCACGTCCGCCACGTACAGGTCGTAGAAGCTGTAGAGGTCGTATCCCTGGTCGGAGAGATAGGCAATGCGCCGTCCGTCCGGCGAGAGAGCGGGCGCGATGAAGCTGGGGGACTTCCCCCGGTCGATCGGAAAGGTGTGGGAGGTGATGGGCCGCGCGACGGCGTCCACGTTCCGTACCCGGCGCACGTCGGGCAGATGGGCGGCGCGCACGGCTTCGTGCCACTGGCGGGAGAGCTCGTCGAGCGTCACGCCGAGGGTGGTCTCGAAGGCCCGTTCGGGCCCGGTCGCGGCCGAGCGCCTCAGCAGGTCGCCGATCGTCTCGTCGCCCCAGCGCGCTCCGATGTAGTTCCACAACGACTGCCCGAAGCGATAGCTGAGGAAGTCGTTGAAGCGGTCCATCTCCCCGATCGTCCGCAGGTAGCCCGAGAGGACCGCATCCCGCATCCACGCCGTGGTCTTCGCGTCGATCCGGCCGACCGAGAGGTACTCCGCCATCCCTTCCATGAACCACAGGCTGGGCACGAAGGCGAAGGGTGACGTCGAACGCTCCACCGCGCTCCGCTTGAAGATGTCGAACTGGAAGGCGTGAACGAGCTCGTGCGCGAGGACGTGCTCGAACTCCGCGTAGCTCCCGGTCAGCGGGAGGAGAACGCGGTCCCGCAGCGACTCCGTGACCCCTCCGGTGGACTCGTCGATGTGGCCGCCGAGCACGTTCGTGCCCTGGAAGTCGGTCTGCGACGCATAGAGGATGATCGGCTTGCGACGCTGGAACTCGTGGTCGAGGAGGCGGCTCAGCCGCCCATAGATGCGCTCCGCCATCCGCGCCGCGTCGTACGCTGCGACGCGCTCTTCCTCGTAGAAGAAGACGTCGAAGTGCGCCGTCTCGATGATCTGAAAATCGCGCGGCTGGTACTGGACCTTGTTCCGCCCGAAACGCGACTGCCCCGATGCGGGCGGCGCGCTCGCGGCGGCGACGCCGGCCGCCAGGACCGAAAGAAGGACGAATCGGCGCAAGGCGCGCCGGCTCCGGGGAAGCTTCACGACGTGCCCGGCGCCGCCTCCTCGAGCCGGGTGAGCGGAGCGTCGCCCCAGAGGTCCTCGAGACGGTAGAAGTCGCGAACGCGCGGGAGGAACACGTGGACGACGGCGTTGATGTAGTCGATGAGGATCCAGGTGCCGGCTCCGCGACCTTCGACGCCGGCCGGCTTCATCCCCACCGCCTCGCCCCGCTCCATGACCGCATCGGCGATCGCGCGCGCATGGGTATCCGAATCGCCGGAGGCGATCACGAAGTAGTCGGCCGCGTCCGAGAGTCCGCGCAGGTCGAGCACCACCGGCTCCCTTGCATTTCGCTCGAGTAGCGCTTCCGCGATCACGTCCACCTCCTCGGGGAATTCCTCGACGTCAGCGGACGGTCTGGATGATTCGTCTGGCATGTCCTGTGTGACCCGTGATTCGTGTCAGGGATCCAAGAGGCCCTTCGCTCAGGACGTCGGTCCCCCGTCTTCGATCTGGTAGGCGAGGGCCCACGTCCCGGGGCCGGTATGAACTCCGAGTGCCGCGGAGGCGGGCCCCACGAGCACGTCCTTTCCGTCGTAACGCTCTTCGAGACGGCGTGCGATTTCGGCCGCCGTATCGCCCGCACCGACGTGCGCGACGCCGAAGCGGTACTCTCGCGCATCGATCAGGCGCTCGTCGAGCATCTCGAACACCCGTTCGATGAGAACCTCCCGTCCCCGGACGCGCCCCACGGGTTCGATCCGCCCGTCGTGGGTGAGCGACAGGATCGGCTTCAAATTGAGCATCCCGCCCAGCCACGCCTTCGTCCGTCCGATGCGGCCCGAGCGAAGGAGGTGCTCCATCGTATCGACCGTGAAGAAGACGTTGGACTGGTCGCGCACCCGGCGCAGCTCTTCGGCCACCTCGGGCAGGCTGAGACCTCGCTCCAGCAACTCGATGGCACGAATGACCAGCAGCCCGACGCCGAGCGAGCCCGAACGGGAGTCCACCGCGGCGGTCGGAACTTCGTCGAACTCCCGCAGGACGGCCGACGCCGACGCGAAGGTCCCCGACACGGCGCCGCTGACGAACACGCCCAGCAGCTCCTCCGCCCCGTGCTCGAGCGCGAGTCGACAGGCGTCCCGAAACGCACCGGGCGGCGGTTGCGAAGTCTTCGGGACAGGCGCGGCGGGCTCCTCCATCAGCGCGAGAAGCTCGTCCGGCTGGAGATCGACCCCGTCGCGATAGACCCGGTCGTCCACGATGACGTGCAGGGGGATCACGGTGACGCCGTGCCGCTCCACCCACTCGTGGGGCAGGTCGGACGCCGAGTCGGTCAGCACGGCCGTGTGATGGCTGGCCGTTCCCACCAGCATGGTGTCCTCCGTGAGCCGGGACTCCACCGTTCCGAAGGCGGAGAGCGTCTCGACGACTCGATCCGGCGCATCGGCGTGAATGTGAACCTTCGCGACGTCGCCGGAGCGCACGATGATGGTCGAGGTCCCCAGCCCGTCGATTGCACTCCGGAGATCGGCGGTCGGCGGCAGATCGCCCCGAAGCACGATCTGCGTGCAATAACGGCCCTCTCCGGCGCCGACGCCCGCTTCGCGCGCGGCGTAGAGCGATGGTCGCTTCCCCGGGCCCACGACGCCGACGGGGGCCTCGAGGCTCGCGTCGTCCATCCGGCCCTCGACGAGGGCCACGACGCCCTCGAAGAACTCGACCACGCCCTTGGCCCCTGCGTCCACCACGCCCGCCCGCTTCAGGGCCGGCAGGAGGTGCATCGTCCGTCGAAGGGAATCGCGAGCGGCCGCTTGTACGTCGCGAAGCCAGGCCAGGAGGTCTCCCGGCGGACCGGTGCCGTTCGTCGCGCCGGCGGCCGCCATGTCTCGGACGACCGAGACGATCGTTCCCTCGCGCGGGTCCTCGAGCACGTCGTGCAGGCGGTCTGCGGCGGCGGAGAAGGCGCTCGCCACGTCGCGCCTGCCGGCCCGGGCGCTCCGTCCGACGTGCTCGGCGAATCCGAGGAGGAGGTGAGCGAAGAGCATACCGGAGTTGCCCCGCGCCGAGAGCAGGCTGGCTTCGGCGGCCGCGCTGGCGACGTCGCCGAGCGAACGGCTGTCGAGGGGGCGCACGGCTTCGGCAACGGACTGCAGCGTCAACGAGAGGTTCGTCCCCGTGTCGCCGTCGGGGACCGGAAAGACATTGATGCGATCCAGCTCGGATCGCTGCCTGCCGACGTTCCGGACGCCGGCCAGGACGAGCTTCCGGAATCGGCGCCCGTCGAGATACGCGATCCCGGGCGGGCGTCGACTCTCACCGGCGGGGCTTGATTCCATGCACCCCCCTTCTCGGGCCTCGGTGCCCGGCCCGATTTGAAACCTGTCACACGGGCTTCAGTCCTCTTCGGCGACTACCCAGACCGTGACTTCGGGCTGGACTTCGGCGCTCAGCCGGATCGGCACCTTGTAGGTTCCCAGCTGCTTGATCGGCTCGGCGAGCTGCACGGTCCGACGGTCCACTTCGATTCCCTTCTCGGCCAGCGCGTCCGCGATGTCCGACGACGAGACCGATCCGAACAGCCTTCCTTCCTCCCCGGCGCGTACCGGGAAGTTCAGGGACTGGCCCTCGATCTCGCTGGCCAGCGCCGTCGCCTTCTCGATCTCTCGCTCCGCCGCCGCTACCAGGTGCTCACGCTCCTCTTCGATACGGGCCAGGTTCGACTTCGTCGCCCGGATCGCGAAGCCTCGCGGTACGAGATAATTGCGGGCGTAACCCGGCTTGACGTCGACGACGTCGCCGACCTCGCCGAGGTTCTCCATTTCCTTCATCAATATGACCTGCATGACCCTTCTCTTCTCCAGCTTGAAGTGGATTCACTTCACCCGGCGCCGGTCGACCCGCGCGAGCGATAGCGCTCCCGCACGTCGAGCCAGGTGTCTCCGATTCCGAACACGAACGTGGCACCGAGCACCACCGGGTAGAGCAGTACGGTCGCCAGCGCCAGCAGCAACCACGACCAGACCGAGGCATCGGCCGCGCTCAGCAGCCAGCCGACGACGGCCCCGCCGCGAACAACATACAGCGCCGCCATGAATATCGCCGCATTGGCGCCGACGCGCTCCAGCCCTCCGCCCGACGACAGGATGAACAGGGCGAGCCCCGCTACGAACAGCCAGATCAGGTGATCGTTGAAGCGAAATTCCCGGATGGGGGCGAGGGCCTGGGGACGACCCGTCAACCGCCCGAGCAGGAACCACCCGATCGCCAGTGCCGGCAACGACGCGAGTGCCAACAAGGCGGGATATATCTGCTTCTGAATCTCGGCCCAGCGAAGGATCGCCTCTCCGACCGACGCCGCCACGTCGGGGCTTCCAGCTGCCGTCTGCGACCACTGAAGCAACACGACGGCCGCCAGCTGAATCTGCTCGGCCATCCAACCGTCGATCCCCGCCACGACCGAAGGACGCAGAAGGCCGGCCGCCAGCACGGCGAATCCCGCCGTCGCGACGGCCCCGAGCGAGCGCGTCAGCAGACCCGAACCTCGAAGGAGGAGGGTCATCGCGACGAACGCGCTCCCCAGCAGCACGGGCCACGACCGATGCGCGAACCAGTCCGGTCCCCTGGTCGACTCCCACGAGAGAAACGCCAGCCCCAGAAGGGCGATCCCCGTCACCAGGCCGAGGAGATCCGTCGGCCTCAGCGCCACCAGCATGATGCCCAGGGGGATGGATACGAGGAGGAGCGGGCTGATCGGCGAAACGGAGAGCGCCAGCGCGAGGGCTCCGAGCCGGATCAGCGAGAACATCGCACCGTCGGACGAAGTCGTTCAGAGCCGTGCCCCGTCCCGATCCCGGAAGTCGTCAGTCGTAGTAGCCCTGGATGTACGGAACCAGCGCGAGGTGACGCGCCCGCTTGATCGCGGTGCCGAGCTGACGCTGATGTCGAGCGCAGGCGCCCGTGGCCCGCCGCGGGAGGATCTTCCCCCGATCGGTCAGAAAGCGCTCCAGGGTCCGTGCGTCCTTGTAGTCGATCGTCCGAATGCCCCGCTCGCAGAATCTGCAGACTTTCTTGTAAGCCATGGTTCAGTCCTCGTCCTCTTCGTCCGACGCGTCCTCGTCGTCACCGTCGGTATCGTCCTCTTCCTCTTCGTCCTCGTCTTCGCCCGCTTCGTCCTCGTCTGCGTCCTCGTCTTCCCCGTCCTCTTCCGCTTCGTCCTCGTCTGCGTCGCGATCCTCGTCCTCATCGCGATCCTCGTCCTCGTCCTCGTCCTCGTCTTCGTCGTCGTCGAAGGATCCCTGCATGGACGGCGGCGTGGGGAGCTCGCCCTCGGAGAGCACGACGAGGTGGCGCAGCAGGTCGTCATCGAGCTTCAACGCACGCTCGAAATCCGTCAGTACGTCGGGCGGTGCGGTGAACTGCGCCACGACGTACGTACCGTTGCGCTGATCGTCGATCGGGTAGGCGAGCTCGCGCTTCCCCCAGTACTCGACCGCCGTGATCTCGGCGCCGGGCGCCGCGAGAATTCGCTCGTGGTAGGTTTCGACCCTGGCCTCGATGTCCTCGTTGGCCATGACCGAACGGAAGATGTATACGACTTCGTAGTCGCGCAT
>CAZOEX010000020.1:0-18106 GCA_964578925.1 uncultured Gemmatimonadota bacterium
GGTAGCGCACGCCAGGCGGGCCGGGACCGATATGAATTCCCACGGGGATGTCGAGCTCCTCGGCGAGCGCCCAGTACGGCTCCATGCGCTCGTCGGTCGGCGCGACCCCGGCGTACTGGTTGATGACCTCGCCCAGCACCTCGACCTCGCCGTTCTCGACCAGGCTCCGGAGCGAATCGGGCGTGATCGACGCTTCTACGGCGGCGCCGAACGCCGTGTCGGACGCCACGGTGAACGCGAGGCCGGGGATGAGGCGCCCGGGCGCCGCCTCCCGCCACTTCGTGACCATCTCGAGCGGGCCGCTCACGACGCCGACGATGTTGCGCCGCTCCATGACCTCGATCGTCTGCCGCATCAGCTCCTCGTCGGTCTCGGGCGACCAGACCGGATTCTCGCACGTGGGTTCCTTCGACACACCCATGAAAATCGCCCCGTACGGCTGTCGCTGGTCCCACGTCGGCCACTTCTCGAACGGCGCGCAGATCGCCATCGGGGGCGGGCCCATTGCATCTGCGGCAAACGCGTGCAGGTGCATGTCGAGGATCGGGGGGCGGTCCGCGTCGACGACGGCCGCATCCTCGGCCCTCGCATCCGGCGCGTCCATGGCATCCTGGGCCCGCACGCTCCCCGGCGACGTCGCGAGCAGGAGGAGCGGGGCGACCGCGAGTCCGGTGATCGTCGGCTTCATCTCATCTCCAGGTTTCGGGTCCGACGGCTATCGGATGGTGAGTCGCAGCGTGTGCAGCTCTCCATAGTCGCCGCGGTTCAGTCGATAATGGAACGTGCGCCCGTCCTCCAGCACACCCCCCGCGACCAGCGTGAGCTTCGGATTCGGATGCCCGCCTCCCCCGAGGAACGGCGGCAGCGGGTGCGGCATCAGCACTTCGCTGAACCGCGCGGCCGTCCCCTTCACGAGCCCTGGCAGTCCCTCGAGCTCGCCGATCGTCAGCGTTTCGTCGGCGACCGCGTTCTGTGCCGTGGTGACCGGCGCGAGCCAGACCGGCACGGTGCCGTTGCCCTCTATCGTGACCTGCCTCGGCGCGCCGACGCCGACGTCATCTGTCCAGATCGACCGACCGCTCACCATCGATGCGCATCCGAAGGCCGCCGGAGGATCGAAGAAGTCCAGCAGGTTGAAGTCCGGCCGAATGCACCCCGGATCCCGATAGAACACGAAGATCGCCCACTCCCCGTCCTGGTAGATGTACGGGGGCACCGGTTCGATGCGCACGTAGTACGGATTGCCCGGGTCCTCGGCCGATGGCCAGTCGCTGAGCACCGCCGATGGCGGGGGTGCGTCGACGCGCTCCGGCGTGTCGGTGTCCTCTGGCGCGACGAGGCCGTCGGAGCTTCCGCAGGCAGACAAAACTACTGCCGCTACTGCCGCGGTCAACAGCGCCGTTGATCGGTTGATCATACTTTCCTCCCCTGGTCGGAGCTGAACGTGTGCGTGATCCTGTGTTCCACGTTGAGCCGTGTCCGTGAGTCGTGCGTGATCGGAGCGTGATCCGGGGGTGTAGCCGACAGATGAGCGCGGATAGCGAGACATCGAGCGGCGACGTCCGCCTCCGGGTCCTCGGGCGACTCGATCTACTGGCAGAGGACGGCGACGCCGGCCGCGTGCTCGCACAGCCGCGTCGTCTCGGCCTGCTTCTCTATCTGGTGCTTCGTCGCCCGGCCGGCTTCGTCGCTCGGGACCATCTTCTCGGCGTGTTCTGGCCCGAGTCGCCCGGCGAACAGGCGCGGGCGTCGCTGCGCCAGGCGATCCGTTTCCTCCGGCGGTGTCTCGGATCCGAACGCCTGCCCGGCCGCGGTGGCGAGGTGCGCGTCGAGCTCACCGGTTTCCACTGTGACGCCCTCGACTTCCGCAGAGCCCTGGACCGGGGGGAGCTGGAGACGGCCCTGTCACTCTACGAGGGGGATCTGCTCCCCGGCTTCTTCATGTCCGACGCGCCCGACGCCCAGCGCTGGCTCGAGAACGAGCGCACGCACCTCCGGACCCGGGCCCGGCGGGTGGCGTGCGAGCTCGCGGAAGCGGCGGAGGCGTCCGATCCGGAGGGGGCGGCGCGCTACGCCCGCCGTGCCCTCGAGCTGGAGCCGACGCACGAGCCGGCGGCCCGGCAGCTCATCCGAATCCTGGGCGCGACGGGCAACCGCGCCGGAGCCGTGGCGGTGTACGACGCGCTGGCCGAGACGCTGCGCGAGGACCTCGACCTGGAGCCGTCCGCCGAGACCAAGAAGCTGATCGAGCGCGTCCGGCGCGGCGCGGGCGGCGCCGGAGCCGGCGACCACGAGAGCACGGATGCAGACTCCGCGGAGCCGCCCCGTTCCGACGTCCGGCATCGAGTCGTCGTCCGTCCGTTCGAGAACCTGACGGGCGACGACGAGCTGGACGTGCTCGGTCGCATGGTCGCCGACTGGGTGTCCCGCGGACTCAGCGAGCTGCGGGAGCTCGAGGTGGTGCCTCCGGCCGTGGCATCATCGGACGCGCGCCCGGAGGTCGGGACGATCGTCGACGGACGGTACTACCGGGAAGACTCGAAGCTCATCCTGCATGCCCGTCTCACCGACGTGGCGAACGATCGGCTCCTGCCGGGCCCCGAGCCCGTACTCACCTCGACCGACGCGCCGCTCGCCGGACTCGACGACATCACGCGGAAGATCGCCTCGGTCCTCGCGCCGGCCGTGAATCCGCGCGCCACGCACGTCTATCACGGGGCGCGACCCCCGAGCTTCGAGGTCTACCGCGGCTACATGGAAGGACTCGAGGCGTTCATCGCGGGCGATTGGGCCGAAGCGGCCGAACGGTTGCGGCTCTGCGCCGATGCGGCGCCGGAATACGCCCTCCCCCGCATCGTTCGCGCGATCGCGACGTGGAACCTCGGACGGCTCTACGAGGCCGCGGAGATCGCGACCGAGACCGCGGCGCTCCGGGACACGGTCGGCCGCTTCGAGCGGTCGGTGCTCGACACGGTCCGCGCCTGGCTGAAGGGAGACTGGGTGGCGGCGCAGGAAGCGGTCCGCGTCCAGGCCCACATGGCGCCCGGCTCGATCCCGAACTTCCAGGTGGCCGAGGAGGCCCGACGTCTGAACCACCTGTACGACGCCCGCGAGGTTCTTCTCTCCCTCGACCCCGGGCGAGGCGAGCTGCGGGGCTGGATCCACTACTGGCTGGAGCTGGCGACGGTCCATCACCTCCTGGGCGACCACGCCGCGGAGCTGGAGGTCGCCGAGCGGGCGCTACGGATCCACCAGGACGATCCGAGAGCGCGGTGGCTGGAGGTCGCCGCCCTCGTGGGATCGGGTCGCATCGAAGAGATGGACCAGCGCATCGAGGATGCCCTCGCGCTCACGGGCGAGCGTCATCCCCGACCCGGCAGGTGGCTGCACGACGCCGCGCGCGAGTTGCGAACGCACGGCCACGAGGAGGCGGCAGACCGAACGCTCGACCGCGCTCTGGCATGGTTCGACGCGCACGTCGACGCGGATTCGGATGCGCCGTTGCAGCGCGACCACGCCCGTGCCCTCTACGACGCCCGGGATTGGGAGACGGCCGGCGCGATCTTCCGGCGACTGCTCGAGGAGGCGACCCCGGGCGTGGTCCAGGCGATCACCGGGCACCACGGGCATTTGCGTGGACACCTGGACGAAGGCTACCTGGCCGCGATCGCCCGGCACGGTGGAGACGAGGCCGAGGTCGACCGCTGGCGCCGCCGCCTGGAGGAGATGGACCGGCCCTTCCTGTACGGCGCCGATCGGCTCTGGCTCGGGATTCTGAAGGTCCTCGAGGGCGACGAGGCGGGAGCCGTCTCGGAGATCCGGCGGGCGCTCTCCGAGGGACTTCCGTTCGGCATGCACCTGCACGCCGATCCGAACCTCGCGCCGCTCAAGGAGAACCCGAGGTTCCGGGCGCTCATGCGTCCTCGGCAGACAGCGACGTAGTTTCGGGTGAACCCCTCCAACTGGAAGCCCGCGATGACCTTCTACGACCACTTCCACGACCACTTCTCCGGCCACGCCGACGGCTACGCCGCGCACCGGCCGACCTATCCACCGGCGCTCGTCGACTGGCTGGCCGAGCTCTCGCCGCGCACGGGACTCGCCTGGGAGGCGGGGTGCGGCTCCGGTCAGCTCTCGGTGGCGCTGGCGGAGCGCTTCGACCGGGTGATCGCCACCGACGCAAGCGCCGAGCAGCTCGCCCGTGCCGCACCGCATCCGCGGGTCGAGTACGTGCGGGCAAAGGCCGAAGACAGCGGACTGCCGGACGGGAATGTGGAGCCCGCTCCGGGCCCAGGCGAGCCGACGAACATCGACCTCGCCGTCGCCGCACAGGCGGCCCATTGGTTCGACATCGAGGCATACTTCGCGGAGATCCGGCGCGTCGCGGCGCCAGGTGCCGCTGTGTCTCTCGTCAGCTACGGGCCGACCCGCATCTCGCCGTCGCTGGATCCGATCTTCGAGGAATTCCGCATCGATGTCCTCGCACCTCACTGGCCGCCGCAGCGGCGCCACGTGGAGGACGGCTACCGGTCGCTTCCCTTCCCGTTCGACGAAGTGCCCGCCTCCGAGCTCCCGGAGCTGGAAATCCGGCTCGAGTGGACGCTCGATGAGCTGCTCGCTTACGTGCGGACATGGTCGGCGCTGCGGGGGATGGAGCCTGCGCAGGCGACGGAGATCGTCGAGGAACTTCGGCGTCGGATGGCGCCGGCGTGGGGTCCCACGTCCTCGGCACGCGTCGTCACCTGGCCTCTCGCGCTGAGAGCCGGGTACGTTTAACCGGCGCCGGTATTCGGGAGGCATTTCCGTAGACGGACCAATAAGCGACACACGTTGAACTGGCCCGCTCATCCGGACTTCCGGATCGAGACATTCGACGCGCGCGGAGCATCATCGCTCAGGCTCCGCTCCATCCCATCCGTCAGCCGTCCTTCGAGCAGGTCGAGCCGCGCAGCACGCCCGACGTGCCCGTCCTATCTTTGGCCGGACGAAGGAGAGCGACATGCGTCTGCCTTACTGGGCGGTTGCCAGGGCGACCGTAATCCTTGCCTTCTGGCTCGCGTATCCAGCGGCCCGCGTATCGGCCGCACAGACGGCGACCGGAGGCCTGACGGGAATCGTTCGCGACACGGCATCGCGGCCGGTCGCGGGTGTCGCGGTCCGGGCGACGAGCCTGGAATCGGGGTTCGAGTACGAGGCGGCCACGCGCTCCCGGGGGCGATACTGGCTCCACGCTCTCCCCCCGGGGCGCTACGAGATCGAAGCGCGGGCTGCCCAGCCCCGTATGGCTGCCGTCCTCGACGTGACCGTGATCGTGGGCACGACGGCCCGCGTCGACCTGGTGCTTCTGCCGGCTCCGTTCGAGCTGACTCCGCTGGCCGTGGAAGTCGGACCGCAACTCGAGGAAGGCTTGACCTCCGAGATCTCCTACGTCCTCGACCGCGCCCGCATCGAGCGCCTGCCGGAGGAGTCCCGACAGTTCATCGAGCTGGCGGAACTCTTGCCTGGAACGACCGCAGGAACCGACGCGACGGGCGGCCCCCCGCAGTTTGGCGGGGACGGTTCGACGGTCGGCGCCCTGAACCGGCAGTCCCTGGGGGTACTGGTCGACGGTGTCTCCTTCACGGAGGGCATCCAGGGAGATCTAAGCGGAGCGCTGCCTCTGCTGGCCATCCGGGAGTTCGAGGTCATCCAGGGCCAGTACGGAGCCGACCTGGGTCGTGCGGCATCCGGGGCCGTAAACGTCGTGACACGGCGCGGAGCGAACGAGCCGACGATTGAGGGATTCGGCCGATACCGGCATCGGAACCTCAATGCACGGGGCGCCTTCGAGACCGAGAAGCCTGACTTCAATCGATCGCACTGGGGACTGGCGGCGGGTGGGTCGATCGCTCGTGACCGAACCCACTTCTTCGCGGCGTTCGAGCGCCGGGTGCAGAACGACTTCTCGACAGTGAACAGCGGCGGCGCGTTTCCCGAGCGGGAGGGAACGTTCCGGACGCCCTTGATCGACAACCTGATCTTCGCGCGCCTCGATCACAGGGCCGGTCCCTCGCACGAACTCACCCTGCGCTACACCGGACAGATCGGGGAGCAGCTCCTCGGCGTCGGCGGGAGCCGTGCCTTCGAGAACGGCTTGAACAGCACGATCGAAATGCACGGTGGGCTGCTCGCGCACCGCTGGCGGCTGCAGGGAGATTGGCTGAACGTGGCCCGACTCCAGGTGATCGACACGCGACGAGGACTCGGCCGGAACGCGCCGCCCGGCCCGATGCTCGTTTATCCCAGTCTCGTCGCCGGGCCCCAGGTGCAGCACGGAACCCTCGGCAGCCTGAGCGTCGAGCTGCGCGACGACCTGTCGTGGATCGTGGCCGGACACACCGGCACACACCGCCTGGGTGTCGGAGCGCACCTGAACTGGCAGCACAACGAAGTGCACACGAACAACTTCCTCGACGGGCGATTCGACTTCGCGACCGACACGTCCTCGGTGCCGTTCCGAGGCATCGTGACGTTCGAAGACGCGGGCATCCGGCTGGACGCGCGCAACCTCCAGCTCGCTTTCTACGCCTCCGACGACTGGAGCCCCGCGCCCGAACTCACCGTGAACCTCGGACTCCGCTACGACATCGAGACGAACGGTAGCAATCAGGGGTTCGTCTCGCCCTTCGCCGGGCAGCTCCCGTTCATCCGCACGACACCGCGACCGATCGACGCGAACAACCTCGCGCCACGCCTCGGCTTCGCCTGGAACCCCGATAGTGAAAGCAACACGATCGTGCGCGGCGCGTTCGGCGTCTTCTACGACGCGCTGGTGGCCGGGCCGCTTCTCGCCTTCGAACGAAGCTCGGGCGTCCGGACAGCTTCGATCATTGAACCCGAGACCACGGACGTCGATGAGCTCATGATCGATCCGGACACGGTACCCCCCATGCTCTGGGTGGGCGGTGAAGAAATCGTGACGCCGATGACCCGGCAATACTCCGTGGGCGTACGGCACTCGCTGTCGGCGGACGTCATCGTCAGGATCGACGGCCTGCTTGTCCAGGGACGGAACCTCCTTCTCCAGCGCAACCTCAACCCGGTGACGAATCCGGGCGACGACGATCCGGTCCGACGGTTCCCGGGGTACGCCGGCGTCCGGCAGATCCTAAGCGAGGGCCGTGCCGAGGCGAAGATGCTCCTCCTCCAGGCGCGTAAGACTTTCTCCCGGGGCTGGCTGGAGGTCGGCTATACGCTCGCGGATCGGAAGAACACGAACGACACCTGGAGCGACCTCGTCCCGCAGACGGATATCGACGGCCCCGACCTGGACGCGGAGTGGGGCCCCGCCGCCTGGGACGAGCGCCATCGTTTGGTGACGACGGGGGGATACGATCTCCCGGGAACAGGACTCGGTCTGGTCGCCCGGGTCGTGTATGCGTCCGCTCGACCGTTCACGGCCGTGACGGGTAGCGACGACAACGGAGACTCGGCGCGATCCAACGACCGTCCGTTCGGCGAAGGGCGAAATGCGCGTCGTGGGCCGGACTTCTTGCGTACGGACCTCGGCGCCACCTGGGACGGGATCACCTGGGGCCCGGCGCGGCTCGGGTTCGAGGTCAACGTCTACAACCTATTCAACACCACGAACGGTGATCCGGCGTCGGTGCAGCTCGGCCTAGTGTCACCACAGTTCGGCCGTCCGCTGGCCGCCTTCCCGAAGCGGCAGGTGGAGGTCGGACTCCGAGTCTCGATGCCGTGATCCTCAATCGGCCCGGTCGGAGGCATCGTAGTCGATCACACCGTCCAGTGTGAATGTGCACGTGCCCGTCTCCCGGTTGCAATCGGGGTGCCCGAGGCCTTCGCCCGAGGCCCCGGCGAAGCGGCCCGTACCGCCGACGAAGGTGTGTTCCTCCGGGACCCCCTCGCCCCCACCGAAGCGAACGTAGCGGGTCCACAGCTCGTCGCCGTTGGCGGCCGTGAGAATCATCTCGCCGTCGGTGATGACGCTCGTCCTTCCGGCCGCGAAATCGATCTGCGAGCAGTGTTCAGCGATGCCCGTGAACCATCCCAGACGGGTCGCCTGGCCCTCCAGGGAGAAGCTGAGCAACAGGTCCGACGGTACCGAACACCGCCCGTCGAAGTCACTCTTTCCGAACAGGGGCGGCCCGAAGTCCGGTGCCGGCTGCATTCCGAGCAGCACCGCATCGGCGTCGAGGTGGAACGGCCGCTCCACCTGCAGGGCTGAGGATGGCGCCGACACCCCGGCCACCTCGGCCGCCGGGGCCGGCGCCGTCGGGTCCAGCCCGTCGCAACCGACAGTCAGCACGGCCAGCAATGCGGAGCCGAGCAGCCCGGCGGTGACGGGAATGCGGTTTGCGCGGGGCATCTTTCCTCCTCGGTCGGCGGGTGTTTGCAGGGTGTCGTATCTTGTTGAGCGCCTCCACCCCGGGAAACGAGAACGGCGGATGGGTCGCGCCATCCCGCCCGAACGGAAACGGTAGACGCGGCTACGGGAAGACGGATGAGACCCAGCGAGCTGGACCCCGAACGCTGGCGGCTGATCGATCGGCTGCTCGACGCGGCGCTCGGGACGCCCCCGGACGAGAGGGACGCGTTCCTGACCGAAGCCTGCGCCGGGGACGAGCGGCTGCAAGCGGACGTCGAGGCCCTGCTCGCGGCACACGAGCGCTCCGGCGCGTTGTTCGAGCGGCCCGCCGAGCTGTCGGCCCGGGCCCTGGCGGCGTTCGCGTCGCCGCCGCCGAATCGTCGTGTCGGCCCGTTCCGCGTCGAGCGGGAGCTGGGTCGTGGCGGGATGGGGGTCGTGTACGAGGCCGAGGACACGCGGCTCGGGCGCCGCGTGGCGCTCAAGGTGCTCCCACCGTACCTGGGCGTGGGCCCGAAAGCGAAGCAGCGATTCCGGGCCGAGGCGCGCGCCGTCTCCCGCCTGGACCACCCGAACATCGCGACCCTCTACGAGATCGGCGAGACGGAGGCGGGCCAGCTCTACATGGCGTTCGCGCGCTACGAGGGCGAGACCCTGGCGGAGCGGATCGCCGCCGGGCCGCTTTCCGTCGACGAGGCCGTGTCGATCGCGAGCGACCTCGCGTCGGGGCTGGCGGCGGCGCACGAGCAGGGGATCGTCCATCGCGACGTGAAGCCGTCCAACGTGCTGCTGTCCGAGGACGGCGGGGTCAAGCTGCTGGACTTCGGCGTCGCGAAGGTGGTCGGCGAAGACATCACGCGGGAGGGCATTCGGCTCGGCACGGTCGCCTACATGAGTCCGGAGCAGGCGGGTGGGGAGGCGGTGGACCACCGCAGCGATCTGTGGTCGCTCGGCGTCGTGCTGTACGAGATGCTGACGGGGCAGCCGCCGTTCCGTGCGAGCGACCCGCTGTCACTGCGGGACGCGATCCTCCACGAGGAACCCCCGCCGTCCGCCTCTCTACGCACGGGCGTCCCGGAGGCCCTCGAAGGCATCGTCGCGCGACTCCTCGCGAAGGATCCTGGGGATCGGCACGCCGACGCCGGCGAGCTACTGGGCGACCTCGGCGCGCTCGGAATTCGGGGCGTCCACGCGCCACGTGCGGGGACCGGGTCGGCTTCCGTTCCCAGGGTGGGACGGGGATCCGCGACGCACCGGTCGCCGTGGTGGCCGACCCGGCGGCGGCCGTCGGACGCGCGGCATCTGCGGGCAGGCGTTCTCGGGCTCCTCCTTCTCGCGGCCCTCGTCGCGGGCGCCGTGTGGCTCGGCAGGGGCTCATCGGGCACGGCCGCCCACGCAGAGATCCGGCGCGTGGCCGTCCTTCCCCTGGAGAATCTGATCGGCGATGGGGAGCAGCAGTACTTCGTCGACGGGATCCACGGCGGCCTGATCGCCGAGCTCGGCAAGGTGGGCGGATTCGGGGTGATTTCACGTACCTCCGTGATGCGGTACCGGGACTCGGAGACGACGATCCCGGAGATCGGCGAGGAGCTGGACGTGGACGCGGTCGTCGAGGGGTCGGTGCTTCGGGAGGGTGACAGCCTGGCCATCGCCGCCCGGCTCATCGCCGTGCGGCCGGAGCGGCAATTGTGGGCACATCGGTACCGTGGGAGCCTGGGAGATGCATTCGTGGTCGCGGCGGACATCGCGCGGTCGATCGCGGCCGAGACAGGCGTCGGGTTGAGTTCGACGGAACGGGGCCGGCTGGCCGACTCCCGCCGCGTCGATTCGGAGGCCTACGAGGCCTACCTGCGGGGATGGCACCAGTGGGAACGCAGAAACCGGGAGGCTTTCGACCTCGCCCGTAGCTATTTTCGGCGCGCGATCGAGATCGATTCGACGTTCGCTCCCGCCTACGCGGGACTGGCGCAGACGTACAACGGGGCCGCGGACTGGCTTCTGGAAGAACCCGCGGCGAGCTATCTCGAGGCCCGAGCCCTCGCCTCGAGGGCGCTCGCGATCGACAGCGCCGTTCCGGAGGCATACCTGGCGCTGTCTGCCGTAGCGCTCAACCACGACTGGAACTGGGAAGAGGCCGAGCGGCTGGCCGCGCGGGCCCTCGAGCTCAACCCGAGCAACGTGCGCGCGCTGCGTGCACTTGGCCGTGCCCTTGGCAAAATGGGACGTGTCGCCGAGGCGCAGGCGCTCCACGACCGCGCGAACGAGCTCGACACCGAGATCCCCGGAATCGGAGCGGCGTTCGCCAGCTACGCACGTTGGGAGTTTGACGAGGCGATCGAGCACGCCCGGCTGGCGGAGACGTTCGACGAAGGCCTCTGGCAGGCGCCCTGGCTGATCTGCATGGCACTCTCGGGGAAGAAGCTACACGACCGGGCGATCGCCCAGTGCGCAAGCGTGGCCGAGCGCTTCGGACGTGACAACCCCGTGCCGCTCGCGGGACTCGGATTCACATACGCACGCGGAGGCCGGCGCCTCGAGGCGCGGCGCGTCGTCGACGAACTCGAGGAGCTGACCGCAACGGTGTACGTGGCACCGTCCCTCCCCGCGATGATTCACGCGGCGCTCGGCGAGCACGACCGCGCGTTCGAGCTCCTCGATCGCGCGTTCGAGGAACGGGACACGTTCCTCATGAAGCTGGCCTACGCACCGTTCTTCGAACCGCTCCGCTCGGATCCGCGTTTCGACGCTTTGGTCGGAAGGATCGGGCTCGCGCCTCGACCGACGCCCCGGAACGAGGAGTGACGGCGCGTCGCCTCACGGTCGCGTTGCGAGGAACCAGTCGTCGCATTCGACGCTAAAGCTCACGTCCACTGCCCGGTTCGGGACAATCCGGACGGTCTTCGACGTGCCCCCGAAACAACCGTCCAGATCTCCGAGCTCGACCCGGTGCTCACCGATCGTCACGTCGCGCAGGGTCATCGTTCCGCTCGTCCCGATCAGGGCTCGCGGTTCCCCGTCGAGGAGCACACGGTAACCGTCCGGGTCGGTATTGGGACCCGTCGTGCGCACCGAGACGTTCACGTACCCGGTCGCCGGATCCGCGCCGGCCTCCGTCGGCAGATTCGACGTCGCCTCTTCGCCACAGGCTACGGCGAGGAGAAGTGGGAGCATCGGGATCAACCTGCATTCATAACGCATCAGTCCTCCCTTGCCATTCAGCGCCGCCAGTCCGGCTGCATGTCGAACGCCGGGTCGTTCGTCAGGTTCGTCTGGTCGGAGCCGTCGGCATCCATCACGTAGATGTCGCCGCGTCGAAGGAACGCGATCCTGGAGCCGTCGGGCGACCAACTCGGCTGCCCTTCGTAGTCCGGCTCGTACGTGAGGCGTATCAGCTTGGAGCCGTCGGGGTTCATCACATAGACGTCGGCGTTGCCGTTCCGGTCGCTCGTGAATGCGATCGTCGATCCGTCGGGAGACCACGCGGGGTCTCCGTCGAATCGGGGATTGAAAGTCAACCGCGTGGCGTTCGAGCCATCGGCATTCATCACGTAGACGTCGGCGTTACCGTTCCAGTCGCTGACATACGCGATCCTCGAGCCGTCGGGCGACCATGCCGGACTCCCCTCCGCGCTGGGCTCGGCGGTCAGCCGGACCTGGCTGGATCCATCGGCGTCCATGACGTAGACGTCGTCGTTCCCGCTGCGCCAGCTCGTGAACGCGATCCTCGAGCCGTCAGGCGACCACGCGGGTCCGTCGTTGGTCCCCGTGGTTGTCAGGTCTACGACGTTTCCGCCATCGGCGCTCATGACTCGGATGTCGCACTCGAACCAGCACCACAGCTCCGGGCCGAAGGCGATCTTCGAGCCGTCGGGCGACCAGACCGGTGTAGTGGCGCTGATTGAATCCGTGAGCGGTCTGGGGCTGGAACCGTCAGCGGCCATGAGCACGATGCTCCCGTACCGGGTGAACACGATCTCCCGAAGAACGAACGCGCACCCGACCTCGAACCGGAGCTCGGGCCTCGCCTCGGCGCCGGTCTTCGCCTCCACGGTCAGCGTCGTCGGGTTGGTGCCGACGACGGAGCAGGCGGCGTCTACGTCCTTCAGCTCGATCTCGTGCGGACCTTCGGTCAGGTCGACGATGACCGTCCCGTCGATGCCGATCGTCCGGTTTCGGCGACCGTCGATCCAGATCTCGTAGCCGTCCGGGTCGAGATCGAGAGGAGTCGCCGCCGTGGTGAGCGTGACGATGTCCACAGAGGTCGACGGATTCTCACAGCTCACGGTGAAGACCGCCGTGACGCTCTCCCCGCCCACCACGGTCACGGTCCGGGGGTTCACCGCGGTCGCGACACAGTTCGAGGCGATCCCGTGCAGCTCGACTTCGTGCTCCCCCTCCGTCAGGGTCGTGAGCGTCGAGGTCGCGTTGATGCCGATCGATGGCCCCGGCTCGCCGTCGATGAGGATCGTGTATCCGTCGGGATCGAGTCCCGATCCCGTGGTGGACGTGGCGACCTCCACGGATCCGGTCGCCGGATCCTCGACAGGCCCGAACGGGTCGCCGGTCTCGTCCTCGCAGGCGAGTGTGAGAACCAGCATCGCGCCAACGAGCAACACGAGTCGGAGTCCAGGCGCAACGCCGGGATGCGTCGAAGCGGCGCGAGATCGCACGGTGGCCATGTTTCCCCTCCTCAACCCTCCGGACACGATCCACCTCCTTGTGGGGTCGCTCGCGACCGCGGACGTTGAAGCCTCGGGTCATTGTTCCCCCGGTCGGAATTCTCAGGGTGCTCATTACGGGAGACGGGAAACCGGCGCGGACCGCGCCATCATCGTCCACACGGTCGTACCCATGACATCGTCGGACGACACGACCAGCCTGCTACTGGCGGTGAAGCAGGGCGACCGGGAGGCGCTCGACCACCTGCTCCCCCACGTCTACGAAGAGCTGCATCGCATCGCCCATCGCGAACTGGCGCGTCGTGGGGCCGCGGGGGGACTGCGCACGACGGGTCTCCTGCACGAAGCGTACATCAAGCTCGTCGACCACGCGCGCCTCGATGTGGAGGATCGCGCCCACTTTCTGGCGATCGCAGCGACCGCCATGCGGCACATCCTCGTCGACTCTGCGCGGGCCCGGCGGACGCAGAAGCGAGGCGGAGGCTGGCAGCGGATCTCCCTGGAGCAGCTCCCCGGGGTGACCGACGAACGGTTCGAGGAGATGATCGAGCTGGACGAGGCGCTAAGCCGACTCGAGCGGTTCGACCAGCGATTGTGCAGGGTGGTGGAGTGCCGCTTCTTCGGCGGGATGACGGTGCGGGAGACGGCTACCGCGTTGCGCGTGTCGCCACGTACGGTGGATCGCGCGTGGCAGAAGGCCAAGGCCTGGCTGTATCGGGAGATGCGCGACGCTTAGCGGAAAGCGCCTTGAATCTGACCCTGGAGCGGTCGGAGCGAGGTGCAGCCCCGCTCTTCAGTCGGACGATACGCCGAAATCGAAGTTGAAGTCGCTGCCGTAGGATGAGTACCAGGGCTCGGTCCATCCCATCCGCTTCCGGTACGCCTCGATCTTCGGAAGTGGAACCCGCGATACGAGCACCCGCGTGATGTCGCGGGCGTTCAGTTGAGCGGGATGCCCCATGTTGTCGACCGCCATCGAGCAGCCGCTGCAGCCGACTTCGCCGTTGTCGTAGTCTTCGTCTTCACGCCGCGCCCCCGGCAGCGGCAGTCTCTGCCGTCTCGGCCGCGGCTTCGCCCTCCAGCGCTTCCAGCTCGGGCACGAAGATCGGCCGTACGACGACGTACCAGCCCAGCTCTTCGCCCATTTGGCCCGCCGGGTGCATCGACGCCAGCTCCGTGGCCTCCTCTATGTCGTCGGCTTCGACGATGAACACGCCGCCGATCTCCTTGGACTCGACGAACGGGCCGTCGGTGACGACACGCTCACCATCCTGCTGCCGGATTAACCGGCCACCTTCGGAGAGCCCGATGTACAGACTCACGCGCGGATCGGCGGCGAGCTTCTGGTCGTGAACGCGACACCTCTCGATGATTTCCTGTTGCTGCTGCTCGGTCAGCGCTTCCCAGGCCGACTCTTCGCCGCATGCGAGGCAGAGGTACTTCATGAGTCCGCTCCTTCGTCCTCGTTTTCACTCTGTAGATTGCCGTTGATGATCCAGGCGGTGCCGAAGCGGTCGACGAGCATGCCGAAGCGCTCGGCCCAGAACGTCTTCTCCATGGGCATCTTGATGTCGGCGCCTTCGCTGAACGCTTCGAAGATGCGCTCGGCCTCCTCGGCCGTGTCGACGTTCAGGGCCACCCACATGCCGTGCCCCGCGCCGTCTTCCTGCGGGGGACCGTCGGCGCCCATCAGCGCGGCGCCGTCCGCGACGAGGAGCGTGTGCATGACGTGGTCGTGGCTCTCGGGCGGCATCTCGTCGCACATCGGTGACTCCCCGTACGTCATTCGGGCGACGATGTCCCCGTTCAGCACCTCGGCGTACACGTCGAACGCCTCGCGGCATTGCCCGGTGAAATTGAGATAGGGCGTCATCTGCATGGTTCGGACCTCCAGGAACGTTGTGGGTAATACCGCTGGGAGGGCCTGCCGCGCATCGACCGGGCCCTTCTCTCGACCAATAGTCGTATGGGCTCTCTCGAATTCGACGGAGGCGTCCCGAATGACGGATCGACAGACCGTGGAGTCCCGGAGGCTTCGGACGCGCAGCACGATCCCGGCGGCGTACATCCTCGCGGGCGGCCTCCTCGCGGGCACCCTCGACCTCGTCTTCGCCATGGTCTTCTGGGCGCTGAAGGCTGACGTTCCCGCGCTGCAGATCCTGCAGGGTGTCGCCTCCGGCCTGTTGGGCCCTGCCGCCTTCCAGGGCGGGCTGTCGACCGCTGGTATCGGACTCGCTCTGCATTACGGCATCGCGCTCACGATGGCGATCGTCTACTTCCTCGCCGTCCGCCGTGTCCCCGCTCTCTGGCAACGTCCGGTTCGTGCCGGCGGGGTCTACGGACTCGCGCTCTACGTGATCATGAACCAGCTGGTCGTCCCACTCTCGGCCGCCGCCCCGGGATCGACCGACCCGACGTGGATCGCCTCGAATGTCGTCGTGCACGTCGTTCTGATCGGGATCCCGATCGCCGTCTTCGTCCGCCTCGCGATCACGGAGGGGCGGTCGCGGAAGTCCTGACGCTCATCGCCTACCGCATTTCCAGCATCGGCCGGACCTCGACGACTCCGCCGCGGGGCAGCGTCGGGAAGCGAGCCGCGAATTCGGTCGCCTCGTCCAACGACTCCGCCTCGATCAAGTGGTAGCCGCCCAGGTGCTCCTTCGTCTCGAGGAAGGGACCGTCGGTCATCGGCCCGTTCCCGTCGTGACGGACGGTCCGGCCCGCGGCGACCGGCTCGAGCTTCCCCGTGGCGACGTGCCGGCCGCTCGCGTCGAGCTCATCCAGGAGCCGATGGTATTTCTCCATGATCGCGGCGCGCTCGGCCTCGGGAATCGCGTTCCACGCCTCCTCGTTGAACCGGCACAGAAGCAGGTAGTGCATCAACGTCTCCTCATCGTCTTCAAGGGCCTCGTCGTCAGGTTACTTCCTCGAGCCGTCCTTCCAGGAACTCGCGTTGCGACGCCTCGTTCGCCAACTCCAGGGCGCGACGGTAGGATGCGGCCGCTTCCTCTCGCCGCTCGAGCCGCCGGCACAGATCGGCCCGCGCCGCATGCGCCAGGTGATAGTTCTCCAGCGCGCCGTCCTCGAGGAGGTCATCGACGACCGCCAGCCCGGCCGCGGGACCGTCACGCATGGCGAGCGCCACGGCCCGGTTGAGCTCGATGACCGGGGAGGGGTCGATCCGCAGGAGCAGGTCGTACAGCGCCACGATCTGCGCCCAGTCCGTTTCCTCGACGCTCGGTGACTCGGCGTGGACCGCGGCGATGGCCGCCTGGAGGGTGTAGGGACCGAACCGACGCGAGCGGAGCGCCCGATGGACTCGCTCCTTCCCTTCCTCGATCAACCCAGCGTCCCAGAGCGAGCGGTCCTGGTCTTCGAGGAGCACGAGCCGGCCGTCACCGGTCGTCCGCGCCGTACGCCGTGCCTCGTGGAGCAGCATCAGGGCGAGCAGCCCTTCGGCCTCGGGTTCGGGCAGCAGGTCGACGAGGAGGCGGCCCAGCCGGATCGCCTCACCGCTCAAGTCGGGCCGTGTGAGACTGTCGCCGCTCGAAGCGGAGTACCCCTCGTTGAACACGAGATAGATGACCCGCAGGACCGTACCCAGGCGTTCCGGCAGGTCCTTCCGCGACGGAATCTCGTACGGGATGCCCGCATCGCGGATCTTCCGCTTCGCCCGCACGATGCGCTGCGCCAGCGTCGGCGTCTTGACCAGGAAGGCGCTGGCGATCTCCTCGGTGGTCAGGTCACACACGGCACGCAGGGTGAGGGCGATACGAGCTTCCGGGGAGAGGGCCGGGTGGCAGCAGGTGAAGATGAGCCGGAGCCGATCGTCCACCAGCCCGCTGTCGTCGTCCAGCCGCTCGGCCCATCCGTCGTCGTCGAGACCGGCCGGGCCCGGCGGCGACTCGAGTCGCATCTGCTGGACGATCTCGGTCTCGACGTCGGCCTCGTCCAGCTTCGACTCCCGGCGAATCCGGTCGATCGCCTTGAAGCGTCCCGTCGAGATGAGCCAGCTTCGCGGGTTCTCCGGGATTCCGTCTCGCTCCCAGCTGTCGAGCGCGGCGATGAAGGCGTCGTGCAGTGCCTCTTCGGCGAGATCGAAGTCGCCGAGCAATCGGATGAGGGTGGCGAGTACGCGGCGGGATTCGTCTCGATAGACCGTTTCGATCTTCCTGCGGACGGTCTCCGATTCGCCGAGCGATGCGAGGCGCTCAGTCGGCATTCGTCTCCTTGGGCTGCTGGCTGACTGCGAAGGCGGAGGCTCGAGCTACGGGCTACCCCCGATTCGCGCTACCGTTTCCGTCGGCCCCGCGGGAGCCGGCGACCGGGCGGACCCGAATCGAACCGATCCGTCCCAGCGGATGCCTGCTCACCACGCGCAGAGCGTCGTTCAGGTCGCGGACCTCGATCACCAGGACCGCGGTCAGCTCCCCGCGGGCCTCGGCGCGACCGGGGTCGTCGTCCGCGGTCATGCGTCCATTGCGAACCCGTATGCTCGTGGCGCTGCGGGCCGGCGACAGTCGCGCGGACGAGACGAGATATCCGCTCCGGCGCATCTCCTGCTCACACGCCGCGGACTCCCTCCGAAGTCGGACCGCCTCGTCGGCCGTCAGCTCGTGCAGCATCGACTCGTCGACGTAGACCAGGCAGGCGTAGCGCATCGCTCCTCCGACGGACGTGGATTGGGACTGGCGGGCTCCTACCCGACAGTCGGGCTTCATCCAATGGTCGCGCGCAGCCGGCCGAATTCGACGAACCGGTCAGCTTCGGGCACCTCAATCTAGGCGTCTTCCTTGTCACCCTCCTCGTCCTCCTCGTCCGGCCCCCATCCCCTCCCCAGGTCCTCCAGCATCTCGCGCTTGCTCTCCTCGATCTGGCGCAGGATGCGACGCGCCTCCCTCTCCTTCGGATCCTCGATCGGCAGCAACCGCTCGGTGCCCCGCACCTCGTAGTCGAACAGCACGCGCCGCAGGTCACCGAGGCGCGCGAGCAGCAGGGGCACGGCATTCATCAGCGATCCGCTCTTCTCCAGCCGCTGGATCAGCTCGGCGAAGAGCACGAG